>DATKVN010000063.1 GCA_035530055.1 bacterium
TTCCACACCCTCTAATACTTCCAGTTGCCCTGTTAATCTATCCCTCTCTTTTTTTAACCCTTCAATTCCCTGTTCAAGTCCTCCTATTGTTGCTTCATTCCCGAGTTTATCAATAGTAGCTTTAAACTTTTCCCTCTCTTCTATATATCGGCTAATCTTTCCTTTAGCCTCTTTTACTCTATTATGTAATGCTTTAACCTCATTATTTAACTCTTTGTTTCTATTCTTTGCCTCTGTTATGCTTCCTTCAACCTCTGCTCTTATTTCGGCTATTCTGCTTAATCCTGGGACGCCTATATCGTGTTGATGTGGGTTATTTTCAAAATCAATAATGTTTACACCCAATCCTGTTGGATACTCAGTAACCGCCCCTTGGGGAAGCGGAGTATGTACTATGCCTGAAATTCTATCAGTAAATTGTTGCAACTTCTGTTTTGCGCTTGTTCTTAAATTTCTCCCTGGTATAAGAGAAGCAAATGCTTCAAGATAGGAAACAATAAATCCATCAACGAGAATACCAACGTTTCTTCTCAGCCAATTTCCTGTCGCTTCTACTTTCGGTTTTAATGAATCAATGGTGGTCTGTACATCTGCAATTACTTCTTTTAGTATTTCCTTCTGCTCATCAGTCAATTCTCCACTATCTACAATTTTTATTATTGCCAATAAACCTTCCGTTAAACCAAGCAATTCGTCTGCCACTCTTTGTTTTTCTTCTACTTCAGGAAGAGGTAGTTGTTCTTCCATCTTTTTTCTTTCTTCCTTGGGAATCTGACTCATTATTTGCTCAACTATTTGTCTCTGTTGCGCAGACTCCGTCCTTTCAAAATTATATCCCATTGAATCAAGCTGCCTTATCTCCGCTGACAGGCCCATTAAGTCTTCAATTGAATGATTTACAACTGTGGAAGGAGTAATAAGGTTTACAAGATTATCTACTTTTTCTTTTGTTTCTTCGATAACTTTATCTCTGTTTGATAGAGATTCTCCTATTTGCGCAGGAGTAATAAATGGCACAGGTTTTCCTGACTCATCCTTTTCAGTGTAATTCAGTTCATTTTCTACTTTATCATTTATCTTGTTGGCTAACTTTTCAAAGGCAGGTACCGTGGGAGCTTCCTCAAGTTGTTTAACTAAGTCATTCAACTCCCCTATTGCCTGATTAATCCTTTCAGGAGTCCTGGGGATAAGATTTGATTTTTCAATTAATTCTTTGCCTTGCGTTAAAGTAGATGAAAGTCTGTTTGTCTCATTTTCTAAATGATGGGAGATTATCGGATCAAAATCTATTGTCGGGTTGTACAGGCCGAATAGCTCACTTACGCTCATATCGGTCGTTGGCGACTCGGTAATGATTCTAGGTATCTTTTCGTCATCGGTTAGAGTTTGCCATTCGTCTGAATTAGTAAGTTTATTTAGATTATTTAAAACCCGGGAATGGTTGGCAAATGATTTCTGTTTACTTCGCGGCAGGTTATCTATCGCATCTAACAGAAGCTGGGAATAGGCGGGAACAGGAAGAGGTAATACGTAAGGTGACGCTCTGTTCTGCCCTGCTTCCACCAATTCCTGAGCGACAACTCTAACCTTTCCGGGGTCAGTCTTCAATAATTCTCTTGTAGATTTAGGATTAACTTTAGCTAATTCTTTTACCAGTACCTCGCTGGCCGCCCGGACTTTCTCTTGAGAAATACCGGCTCCTCCTTTTTCCGGCAATGAAGATTTGTGTAGCCTTGTGTCTATATTATCAACAGCATCTTTTAGACTGCTGGCGCCTAACAATCCTCCTTCCATTTCAAACCTGATTCTTTGTATGGGAGAAAGTGTCCCCTTGCCAATATTTATCTTTCCTTCTCCTCCTCTTAGTGCTTCTTCTAATATTGCCCTGTTTGTCGGGGAAAGAGATTTATTAAATTTCCTGAACAATTTTGCTGACTCCGGCCTGGGCGCTTTCCCTTTTTGTAATCCGTTGAAAAATTCAAATACCCCTTGTCTTGCATTTTCTAAAGCCTGCTCAGGAGTTTGTGATTTGGTGCTTAAATCAGCATTCGGATACTTCTGATTCTGCCATTCTTTTAATGCCTCTATAATGGTATCCCTCTCTGCCGGATTATTCGCATGATTTAACATATCCAGGAGAAGATTATCGCCCACACCCTGTATTCCCCCCAGCGCGGTTTGCAGTATAATCCGCTGCTTTGTCTTTGTTTCCTTATCTTCCCACGTAGCCTTTAATTCTTTTTCTGTCATTTTTCCTTTTGTCTTTCCTCCTATTACAAAAAGATCCTTTTCATGATATCCAGCGCCCTTAAAAATCTTTCTATCTCTTCCCAGTGCCTGGCAACCCTCGGTCATCGTAGTCTCTCTGTCAACAAGGACGCTCTCGCTAACATTTTTATCTGCTTGCAAATTTGTTGCTATACTGCCATCAGGATTAATGTAAGCAGCTATTTTCTCTTTTTGATTGATTTTCAACTCTCTGAATAGTGTCTTTATCTTCTGGCTTATCTGACGGTACTCACCGCGACTCTTCTCTACTAAAGTCCTTCTGGTGAGTATATGTTCGTACGTTTCTGTATCAACTATTTGGCCTTTGTTATCCATTATTTCCTTTCCATCTAATATCAGTCTTCTCATAATGGGAGTATACTTGCCATCATTTCCCAGTCTATAAAATCTAAATCCACTATTTGGTTCCTGTATCATTAGAATTTTGATATTTTTCTCTGCGCATTGTATCTTTAATTCTGCCAAATCTTTGCCTTCAAAGTTTCTTCCTGCCGATATTATTAATAAATCCTTTCCTTCTGCGGATGATAGACTATCCCTGATTGCGCCTTTTGTATTTCTTAAGAAAACATTCCCTATACGGTCATATGCATACTTACCAAAATACCTGTGTCTGCTGTCCAATTCCAAATTTGAGTCTATCTTGAATCCCAGGCTACTTGCTTCCATAATTCCTCTCAAAGTTGCCGTAAATCCAATACCATCACTTCCTCTGTTTACCAAATCCCGCAACACTGCTCCCAGCGTTGCCTGCTGTGACTCCGGACTGAGGCGTACGTTTTCCAATTTAGCATCTTTCCCTTTGACTAAATACTCCAGCGCGGAACGCATATAGGGGTCGGAAAAATGCATTGATTCGTTTACTCCGATACCCATTGTGTAGGGATAGATTATGTTTGTTTTCTCATTAATTCCGTAGTCGTTCATATTTTTCATTAGCGCACTTAACGCGTACGCATTTATCTGCGCTCTTGTATCTTCGGTTATTGACTTGTGAGATTCTCTTATTTTCTGCAAGATTTTTCCGCTGAAATCTTCTCTAAATTTCCTTACATCATCCAGCACCTGTTTCTCTACCCATTCCTTCACTTTCTCCCGATTATGCGAATCAACTCCATTTTCTCTGGCAAGTTTGACAATCGCAGCGTAAACAATATCGGCACTATTCTGAATCTTCCAGGGTATGGAAGTCTGTTCTACTGTTCCTATGACCGCTGGCGTATGATTCAATATGGCTGTCTGGAACTCATCAAATACATAATGGACTTTTGTCGTTAAAAGTTTATAAACCTCCGGATTCGTCAACACTCTTTCCTTCCCGAAGGTAAATTCTCCTAATTTCGCAAACTGCAACGTCATCTGGTCTATAAAGATTATATCCGCCTTTTTTATTTTATCCGCTAATTGGGAATCTTTCAGGCTCTCAGGACCAATTTGTAAAAAGCTCCTTTTTCTGTCTTCTAAGAACCTTTGGCTCTGTTCAAAAGCTACCCTTGCCTTTCCCGAATCAGTAAATATAAGCAATTCCCTGGTAAACCTTTCTTTAAACAATTCTCTTGAACACTCAGCAAGAAGCGGGGTCAATACCTCTGTCTTACCGTATCCTGTCACCAATTCAAAAGCCCTGCGGGAACTGAAGAGCATATCCAAAAGAATCTGCACCTGATGGCGATAGAGAGAAAATTTGCGGCCTCCGCTGCTTCTGCTTCTATAATTTTCATAATTGTCGATACTCTCATTAATCTTCCTGACAACGTCTTCCACTTTTCCTCTATTCTTGAAGATTTTATCCGTCATCATATCCACCCGGTATATTCCTTTCTCACGCGATATTATTTTTATATTATCCAGAATCCAGAAGTGTTCTCCCGTTCTCTTTAAGAACTCCTCTCCCACATCGACCAAGTCCCTTTGCATATTCAGTATTATTGAGTTTACTTTTTTCTTACCCGATTCTCTCCAATTTTGCAGGCTGGTTGACCATATATACCTTTCAAACAGCCCCCTTTCTTCCTTTAGCCTTTCCCGGTTCAATTTCCGGTTATCATCTTTTGTTTTGTTTATTTTGTCTTCAATCCTCTTTTCCTCTGCTTTATTGTTTTCCTTCTTGGCTTTTTCAAATTTGAAGGTTAATTCAGCTAATTGGCTTTCTAATTTTGCCTTTTGCTCGTATTCAGATGAAATTTTCTTTTCTATGCTTCTCTTATTATTTTCTAAATCCTGGGTATCTTTTCTAACCTGCTGCAGTCTTTGTTTTGAGGACTCTATCTGCTTATCTAATCTATTTATTCTCCGGTTCGTTATCCATTTCCACCGTTTGGTTTTGCTCGGTAATTTCTCTTTAGCCCCTTTCAGATTATTCACTCTTTTTTCTAATTTCTCCCTCTCACCGCTAATAAGCTTATTCAGGTCTTTTTCTTTTGCTTGTATTTCCTCTTTATAGCCCCTGATTATTTTCCCCAGCCCGCTTCTATTTTCTCCTTCAGTTCCTTCTAATTCTGACTCGGCCTCTCTAATCTTTTGCCTTCCATATTCAATATCTCTTATTAACATTTCAATATGGATTATTTTCGACGACTTACTTAGAACCTTGCCAATGATACCATCTGCTGTCTTTCTGTTTTTGTTAAGAAATTTCTCTGCTTCTTTGAATGCGTCTAACAAATTCTTAATCGATTTTTCCTTTTTAGCATCATTTATTCCGGATAGCTTCTTACTTGCCTCCTTACCCAATCCCCACAACTTTTTCCTCTGTTTGCCCACTATTTCCCTTCCCGATAGTTCCCCTGATATCTCTTTAACCGCAGTAGCTAATACCTCGCTTGTCTCCTTAATAGTAGACGTTTCCAGTATCTTTTTCCAGGCAACTTGATAAATCCCTTGTTTAATTACAAAACCCTGGACTTTTACTTTTTCCCCATTACTAAGCAATAACGTTGTTGTTCTCCCACGCGTTCTTACCCCTTCCAGATGCCCCATACTCCTTACTGACAGGTTCTCCCCAATCATTCTGATTTTTCCCACAAGATACTCTGCCAAATCTCCGGCAAACTTACCTTTTTCTTTTTCCGCTATTTCTTTTATTTTCCCTGATACTGTCTGCTCTTTACTTGATTCAAACTGCCCTTTTATCTTTCTTATACTCAGGAAATCCCCAAAAGCAGCATTAAGTCCACTTGCACTGTAGGCTTTTTCTATCAAAATCTTTCTAATCCAGCTAGTATTGATTTCCGTTAGTTCTAACTCCTCTCCTCCCAACCTAATTTCTCCCTTACCCCGTCCTAATGACCGGAGAAACCTTTTCCCCATTCTATCTCTGGCTTTCAGATAAGCTTTTCTTAGCCACCCGATTGTTGGCAAATCTCCCGTTGTCTCTTTTGCAATCCTAATCTTTTTTGCATACTTCGTTATTGATTGGAGAATGTTTTTTGCCTCTTTGGCATCTAAAACAGAGAGATATCTCTGGGCAAAGGTATTCCTTGCTTCTTCATAGATAGAATCAGTAATTTCTATTTCTTTTCCGTGGTACTTTACTTTCTCCCCTTGCCTCGTCAGTATTAGCAAATCTCCGAGAGTTTTACCTTTGTCCTGAACTAACCTTCTTGCAGCAATTTTTGTTACTTTTTCTCTATCAAACTCTATTCTCCCGAATGTCTCTAAGGTAACTTTCTTATCCTTAGAACCTAAAATTTTTGCCGCTTCCGGACCTTTTAACAAATCATTATTGAGTTCTAAATGGGCCTGCGCAGCTGATACTATTATCTCCCCCAGCTTTTCAGCCGAGCTATTTGTTTTCGCTTCATTGAGTTTAGATTTTATTTTCCCTAAACTTCTCTCATATAACCAGGAGCGAATTTTTCCCTTCCTATCCTCTAAACGTCGGGAAATAGTGTCATGTTCAGCCTGTAACTTCTGAGATTCTTTAGAAGATTTTCTTAATAGCTCCTCCGATTTAGCGTAAGGAGAATTTTCTCCCGCTACCTTCTTCATAAGCTTAACGACGTCCTTAAATTTAGGTTGGGTTTTTTGACCTTTATTGTTTTTTACTAATAGAGTTATCAATTCTTTATAAGGAAACTCCTTGCCTGATACCATGGAATTGATGGTTTCATAAGTCCATGTCAGAGACTCTTCTACGCTAAGGCCCAGCTTTCTATATGCCTCATAAACCTTTCTCGCTGTCCGAGATAACCCTTTTTTAAGCACTGACTCTGATGGCCTATACCGGGAAGGTCTCATAGCAAATAAAATCATCCAGGAAGCAATAGTACTTCCAAATTGAGAAAGGCCGGTGGAAAGCACTTTACGAATTGGCGCAGTATAGGGAGACAGGGGCTTTATGAGGGTAACCACAGTCCCATCCTCAAGCTTTTTAGCGGTTACTCCTATGGCTATTTCTTCATCTGTTACCGGAATTTCAATCTCCCTACCATCCTGAGTTTTCCCTAAGAAAATCCACCCTTTATGAACATCCGTGAGTATTGAGCTGGAAGACTTTAGCGCTGCGTCAACGCCAGTGACAATAGCGGCGATCCTCGCCGACCCTAAGACCTGTCCAGCTGCAGGCCCGAGAGCATTACTCACATAAGCCTTGGCTTTTGCAAACCACGAATCGACCGCTGCACTACCTAAAGAGAATATATGCAAAGCCAGGCCGATTCTTGCGCCGGATTTGGGGCTTTCTATAGCTGAACGAATCAGTTGTTTCTTACCCGGCTGAGAGAATGTAGGAATGAAACCATATTGTGATTGAAGATTGAAGATTGTCTTATTCGGCCACTCGCCTGTCTCAATCCTGTGCCAGACAGAATTATACATGCCACCAAAGGTAGAAAACATAGGACCTACCTTAATCCATCGAATGGCAGCCCTTAAAGAATCGTAAGCCATAGCTCCTGAACCGGTAAGTCTCAATCCTGGCCTTAACTGGTCTTTGGCTAAAGAAGAGTACCCTTTTACATTCTTTATGATTATAGTAAAATTCTTGATTCCAAAAGAAGCTATCTCTGTCCACATCCATCCCCTCACGCCACTACCTACTAATTTTCTCCAGAAATATGTATCACCCCACGAAAGACCATTGGGAGAAACATAGCGAATTACTCTTTTGATACTACCATCCTGATTCCTTTCTATTTCAACAAATGGTTTATCTCCCAAAGGAATGCCTGTTATTTTCTCTAACTCTCCAATACCAAAGTCCTTAACTATATTTAAACCTCCCCCACCACTAAATAGGGTAAAATGGCGGGCAATATTACTCAATATTTTCATATCTTTGAATCTACCCCTGCGAGTTAACCAGTTAGCAGCTTTGTTAGGAAAAGATAGAAAACGCACGACAAAAGCAAATAAAGCTGTATCAAACATATCTTTGCGAGTCATTTCTCTATCAAAAATACTTCTTCCCGCTACCGCAGTTGTTGGCCAGGTGAGATAGCTCCTAAATTTAGCCGGGCCGTACCAATTGCCCAAATTGGCCAAAGCTTTACCCAACCAATGATTCTTCCAGAATGTAGAACTGGCAATGCCAGAAGAAGATAATCCGCCGGTTAAACCAATGAATGCTCCAATAATTGCTCCGCCTTTTGCACCGGCAAACAGACCCTTACCTTTACCCCAGAAGTCTTCGCTAAATCTCTTCCAGAATCTCTTCCGGTTCCAGAATCCCTTCCAGAAAGAAATCTGTTCTACCTCGGGTTCTTGCAGGGCTCCATCCACAGTCATAAATACATTGCCCCAAACTACAAATAATTTGAAAGCGTTATTCCATGCGCTCCAGAATACTTTAGCCAGCCCCGACTTCGCGCCACTTCCCCAAACATCGAATTCTGGACCAAATGTCTGAAGTGTAGCAACTGTACCCACTGTTATCGCAAATATATGGGCGCGGTCTGACCAGGTTAATCCTTTACGGATATCCCAATTGACAAGTCTATGACCAACATCGGCAGCGACCGTGGTGAACACGCCCCAGATAAGTGGAGAAAAGAGTCTATTCAATCCTTTGGGAGTGGCAAGAAATTTCAATAGTCTTGAGTTCTGTATTATCTGCGAGCCCTGGAATAATCTGGTTAGTCCCGCAACTCCCCAGGCTCCTCCTATGATTAATAGATCGTCACCCATAGTGGTGAAATGTCCCGTCTGTTTATAACTAATCGTATTGGCTACTACCTCGCTCAGAAGAGCCCACCTTAAAGCCGAAGTAGCAAATGCTTGACTGGCACCTAATACCTCCAATCCTTTAGTTCCTGCTAATAATGTTAATACTTTCCCAGTCACTCCTCCTAAACCTACAATACCACCAAATATTCTCTCCCCGATACTTGCACCTTTTCCAAATGCAACTTTGCCACCAAGTTCCATAGCTTCATTGAAGATACCGGTTGGACCAAAATAGGGATTGTCACAGAACAATTGACTGTCTGAACCATAAATTGCATACTTACCTCGTCTTGGGCCGCCCCAAACCCAGTTATCAGCGAGATATTTTACATTTTTTGCTTCATCAGTTAACCCTAAAATATAATACTCAACACCAGCATCGAGATATAGTAATAAACCAAACCCCCTACCCGATTGTCTTCCGGCAAAACTAGCAGTCTCTTTTAAATTATAAAATCCCGTTCTCCAGAAATTTCCGAAGCCACTGAACTGCATACCGAAACTTTCTTTCCAGGAAAGCGGTACTCCAGCAAATGATTGCCAGCCATCAGGCGTAAGGATGTTTTTCTGAACACCCTTTGTATCTCTCCAATCAATCAATTTACCTGATTCAAATGCATATTTTAATCCGTCACCTGCCGAAATACCTCTTTCTTTATCTTTCTTATGGAATATAGTAGTTATTATCCAATCAGGTCCGCTATAGAACCCATCATTTAACAATGCCTCATAATGTTCCCTTTGAATAGTTACATTCTTATCTTCTGATTTCATAACCGTCTTAAGATATTTTACACGATTATGCACAGCAAAGCCTGCCCCCTTATACCACTGGAAGAAAACGTTCCTATTTTCGCCAGAAAGACTTCCTCCCAGGAGCTTTAGTGCTTCGGCTTCGATGCTGATTAGGTCTTTTTTGTTAGAAAGGAAGTAATTCAAAATCGCTTTTTCTTTTTCCTCTCCATTAGAAAAGTATCTGACCGCAACCTTAATCAATTCTTGTACCTTTTCCGATGAAAAATTCCGCTTTGGGATATTTATAATAGATACCACTGAATCAGAGATAGTGCTTCCTATAAGATTTCGTTTAAAAGCTATAAAATCAGCTTCAGCCACAAATTCTAATTCTTCTTTAGAGAGAGAAAGTAGCACGGATTTGTCTGAAGCCTCCCACTTATGGGTATAAATGTGGCCTTCCTGCGTGCCATCACTTTCCCAAACCCTTATCAATATTGACGAAGACGCTTTATACAATCCGTCAATTTCAGGGCTTTCTAATGGATGGTTTTTATGGTACCCACGGACTTCCATCCAGAATTCGAGGAATTTCAACCCTCCGTGTTTATTTAACTTATCCTTAAATTCAAGGACCCCATCTCCGTTTTCTATGTCCACATCAGACACCTTCAATTCTATCTTTGCCAATTCGTCTATAAGGCTTGCCGCTTCATCCCCCGCGTTCTCAAAAACAACACGCATAAGCGGATTTTCCGTTCCGTTTATATATTTATAAACATGTAACATATTTTGATCTCTTACACCCATTACTCCTTCGCATTCGACTCTATTCAATATCATTGTTCCATCATAGCCAATTCCTAATTTCGTACCCTTAGCGATAATAGTGTTCCATTTGGATTTATCTCCACCAAGAGCAACGCTCCCATTCTTAACCTCTGCTTTCATATCTTCATTTTCCTCCACACGGAGCCATTTGCCATCGACTTTCCTGGAAATTTTCCACCCTTCAGGAATAAGTTCTTTTCTAATTTCACAGGTAAGTTCTATTCTCCCCGGACCTCCGCGAACGTCCCTGGCATAAATCTTCGGTTCCGGGAGAGCGAAGATTAACATTCCTGCAAGTAATTTCGAACCTCCTCTTTCAATATCCCATTCTATTTTCGCTCCCTGTTCCGGGTCAACAACGCCACCGCCTATCTCTTCTCCTTTGCCATAGCTCATTACGTAATGGCCATTTGACTTTAACTGTATACCATCGCCTAATTCTATACACTTTTCTTTATTGTACGGGAGAGAAACCCATTTATCCTCTTTAAGAGTTATCCAATCATAAATATACGCATGGCGAACTTTCGCATAGGCGTAAGGTTTATCATTTATCTTTTCCATTCCTAAAATTTCATATTTATATGTTTTACCCTCTCGAGATATGTCCGCGAGAAACTTGATCATATCTGTTGCCGGATTACCCTCTCCGGAATCGTCTTTTAACCGAAACTTGAACGTAAAATCAACGGAAACGTCTCCAGGGAAATCCAAACTTTCCGTTATTTTCCGTCGGGCATCTTTTTCTTTGACATCCACTAACTTTCCATCAGGCAATAATACATAAACATTATGACCTGTTGCTAAAAGAACACCTAAGTTGTAATTCCTTAGTGGTATTTGTCTCTTAATAAAATCCCCAGTTAACATACGCTTTATAGTTTCTTCGGACATTCCTGATAACTCAATACCCTTTTGGTCTCTATATTCGGTATAAGCTCCTCCGAAAGCTTTGGATTCCGTTATAATGACACTGACCGGCTGATTGTTCATGACGGTGGAATCCATCCTGATTACAGACCTGCTTATCGACCTTCCGGTTTGCTCATCTTTCGCTTTTACAGTTACTATTTTTTGTTCTATTTCACCCTGTGCAGTAACTACCTGTCTGATTGAATAGTTAATCAAAGACCCCTCTTGCTTGACAGTTATAAGGCTGCAACCATCAGAATCATTCGGATTGGAATATAATCTAATATGGTCCCCCTTAGAGTCCTGGACATCCTGAGATTTTATAAGTTTCTTCCCTGTCACCATATTTATCCAACGAAGTTCCTCAGCTCCTCTTACTTTAATGAGGGCGTATCTTTGTTCTTTACCCTCTGGTTTATTCTTAACAATTTCTCTGCCTCTCTTAACGTCAAGTATTTCAACATTCTGGTTCTGATTCTGGAGTTGTAGTATTCCATTCTCCTTTATCGATACTTTGAATCCCTTACCCAAGTACTTTTTAACCAATTCAATATTTTTTTCATTTATTGTCTCTTTATCATCCCGGGGAATCGGGTTTCTACCGGAGAATATTAATTGCATAATCACATTAATCTTTTCCATAAATTGTTCAGGTCTAAGTTTATTGATATCCAAACCTAATTCTTCTGCCAAGGCAGCGTTCTTTTTGCGAAACTCCGCAATTTCCTCTTGGGCTTTCTGTTCTATGAATTTCTCCAGAGCTTCATAGTCGGTTATGTCACCTTTATATCCAATCTTTTCGGCCAACTCCTTTCGCTGTTTGAGGAATTTCTGGAAGCTATCTTTTTTTACTTTGGTTAACCCGATTTCCTTTCCTGTTTCTAAGTCCCAGGCTTTACAATCCTTACCTTTTACGCCAACAATATGATTCCCTTGTTTATATATACCTTTATATTCTTCCCCTTCATAAAATATTTGAATGTGCTCTTTTCCTTCAATGTCAATGGCTAATCTTAGTTCCAGATCTCCCGTTCTAACAATCGCTTTTGAACCTGACTGTGGAATGAGTCTTCCCTGGCTGATTCCTATTAGTGTTGAATTTGCCTGCCACTCATTCTTTCCATAGGTAAAGACCTTTTCCCCGCGAACGGTCAATCTTACTCCTTTTGCGTATATTAAATCACCTCCATTTAATACTTTTATCTTCTGTTTTCCTTCAGCTTTTACCCAGACTGTCTTATCGTCTCTGTCAAAAATCTGCGCGTCTGTCTGATTTTCGCTGTAGTTCCCTTCTTCTTGATCTCCCTCTTTTCCTCCCTCCGGTAAACTCTGCCTTGGCGCAATAATCTGTCCATCTACCTTATATCCGTTCCATAAATGAGCTCCTTTTTCAGTCAAAATGAACGTTGAATCTTTTTTAACTGTATAATAGACGTCATTTTCCTTTATCTTACCGTCATTATCTATATCATTTTCCATCTTAACCGGATGTTCATTTACTAAGAATCCTGACGAATCAAAGGTAAACTTCAAGGGTCTGTCCAATTCTGCCTTTTCACTCCCGGAGATTACAGTTTTTACATCGTATCCAGGCTGATCGAAGCTTCCTCTTTCTAATCCATTTTCACCTATAACTGCGGTTATTATTCGCCACTCCGGAGTTACACAATATACTCTTTCTCCTTTAGGCGCAGTATCCCAATTATATGAAAAGCTACCATCTTCGTTTATATTTAGTTCAACTGGCTTTTCTTGTAAGCTGTTATTAAAAAAGTTTCCAATGTAAGAACTAAAGTATTTTACATTGCTTATTCCTTCTTTCGTAATATCTACCCTGGTTATGAATTCGCCGGTAAGGACTTTTTCTACTTTCTTGTTTTCTACAGAGAGGGTTTCGAATAGAGGGATTATCGCTGGAGTATCATCGTCGTGCAAAGTTAATTTGACTTCTATCGTTCCCTGTTTTAGCCTGAATCCATTGAATCTATTCGTTACAAATGTACAAGATTCTCCTTTATTCATAGCTTGCCATTTCCCTTTTTCATAACGGATATATTCCTGAGTCTCTGTCTTCTTTTCTTCAAATTCAGTATATTCGGTCTTAACAGCAAAATTATGTTCTAAATCTAAATAATTTGCCCGTAGTAGGCGGATACCATCCTCTTTTGTACTGGTGGCTACTTGCCATCCCTCTTCCGCAAATACTGCCTGGAATCTCGCCTTTGGGTCAAAGATGGTTAGACCATTCTCTGTTACAGTGAAGTCAATACCAAAACATTTGCCTTCTAACTCTGTGGGCACCTGTTCTATTGTTTGTTGGCTGAATGCGTTTAACGTATTGTTGACCTCTCCCTCAAATCCTTTCACCAATGTGGAGTTTTTGTCAACTGCGTATCTATATTCTCCTTCGTTCGTTGCTGAGTTTTTGACAAATATTTCTTTTCCATTGAATGTTCCGTAAAAATCACCTTTAGCGTTTCGATAACCCCAGACTGTATATTTCTTACTATTATCATCAAAGTATCCCGTATATTTCCGTTCTACGCCAGTGTCAGATATTGTTAAGATATGGCCATTTTCGCCTATGGCAAATCCCGCTACTGTGCCCAGGTCGGTTAGTTCTTTCAGGTTCAGTCTATTCTTGATTTCTTTACTTAAGGAAGGAGAAAGAATGTGAGGAGTAAATTTTCCAGTGATTAAGATAGGACCCGTTATGTTATGTATTTTTAATGCGTTATTTATCGTATCAAGAGTAGGCATCTCCCCTGGAAAGGACAAGAGCTGAAATTCATTTATTCCTAAACTCGCAAGTTTAATTCTTAATCTGGCAAGGTCAATATGGATATGATTCTTTTGCTCATCCGTTAGTCCCCTTAGATATTCGAACTTCTGCCCAACAAACCTGCCAGCCACGCCTGTGGGTAAAGTTATTTCTTTTTCGGTAACTCTAACATCAACAAGTTTTGTTCCATCTGCCCTGTAAAATGCTTCGCCCGTGAAGTAATCTGTAATTTCTTGCTCCTGATTAAATATGGGAGTTGCAAAGAATTCTCCCTCCCCAGTTAATAATCTTTCCGGCAGGATAAGTCCCCCCAGTAATAAAGCCTGCATTATTTCCGGATTATCCTCAGGAAGGCTGCCATCGCTAAATAAGGGTTTACTCTCAACAAGTTGCATTTCCTGCCCTCTTGCGATTTGAACTTTCTTTGAATCTTGTTCGATTGTCACATTTTTGTCAAAAACTACGCCGGCTATCCAGGAATACTTCCTTAATGTTACCCCTTCTCCTAATACCTGCCACTGTCCCTGGCGCATACTTATGACTGCTGATTCTCTACCTTCTCCCTCACCGATTCTATATCCTTCCTCATCTTCCATTACGCAGGCGCTGGTCCGTACAGTCTGGCTGATTGATGAACCTTTTCCCTTTATTTCAGGAGGAGCTCTCTTCTTCACATACATTCTCTCGCCAGAATCGAGCACGAACTCACCCTCAAACATTTCAAAACCACCCGCTCCAATCGAAAATACGAACCCTTTCTCCAATTTGCCCTTGACAGGAGTATCGCTATCGTCTCTTATTTCAAATTCCGTATTAGCCTTAAGTTTTATCGCCGTACCGTCATCTGTTGCTTCTACCCTAAATTCTTTCCCTCCGTATTCTAACGTTCCTTCTCCCTGGATTCTTAATTTCCCATTAACAACTTTTGCTTTTAACGTTCCTTTTGTTGCTCGTAACTCTAATTCCTGCCCTTCTTCCAACGTCATAGATGCTACCGTATTTATTGCTGTAACATAGATTCCTGTAGCAATGCCATTTATTGCGGCTAAATACGTAGCAACATCCAGTCTATTTTGTTCAGCCAGATAATACGTAAAGAGTGTATCTTCCGTATTCAACTTTTCTTCCCAAGCCGCATCATTGGGAATACCGGCTTCGTGCCTTAATTCGTGCGTCAATCCTACAGCGCATATCGTCGCCAGGGCTCCCTTATCGGTTATCTTTTCTAATACCGAACGGTTTATGCCTATAAAGCCATCCTGTATATGATTTTCAAAGAGACTGTGCGACTTATCGAGAACCACAATGGCAATAGATCCGTGCGTAATGCCGCCAAAAAGCTTTTCTTTAGAGACTTCCCGAGCTTCCGCTCTCTGAGTTATTGCATTATTTAGAAATTCCTTAAATCCTTCAGATCCACCAAACCTTTCAAGTATTCCCTTTTCCACTGCAAACACAACGTTTTTACCTGCTATATTTATTTTAATATCTTCTTTAAGAAGTCCTTTTTCTCTGGCAATTTGAACTATCTGTTCCTCTCTTTCCACGCCAGACTTTTCAAGTTTACCTTTTTCAGATGCGTACTCTCCTTTGGCTTGAGCATTAAAATGAGAAACACCCATCTGTTTCAATGATTCAGTTACACCAGCATTGATATTAGGAATGGAAATGGCTTCTTTCTCTTCTAAAAGGTAGCGCAGTTGTTCAAGTATGGATCCCATTGGTAGAGGTACCTCAAACAATTTTCTGGTGAACTCACCATCTACGTTTATTTTATCCCCACTAATAGTAATAGAGTTTATTTTCCCTTCGATCACTTTTCCCACCCCTGGCACTTCTACCCCTGTAACACTCTTTATTATCTCTATGTTGGTTAAACCTATGGCAAGAGGCAGGTAATTGCTGTCTCCCGTCGCTGGATTCACTATAGCCGCGAGCCTGCTATCTTTCTTCAAGACAATCTTCTGGTAGTCTGCGATACCATCACTATTTACATCCAAATCCTGAACTGCCAGATTGTGACTGGATATACCTTCAGGGATAGAACCCCCTGCGCTGCCTGCGGTTAATTTCTTATAGAAGGTATCTCCTTCCTTGCCAACCAGCTCAACAAATAGACTTCCGTTTGCCATAAAGCCTTTTACGTAAGCTGTCCTTTTGACTTTTCTTAGATTCTTATAATCTTTGCCATAGTCGGAGAAGGTCATATTTTTTATTTTTAATGGCTCGCCTTGTATGTAAGCTATACCATCTTTTGTTCGAATTGTTACTTGTTTACCCTTTATGGTTACTTCTGCTTCCTGGTCGTTTACAAATGCCAACTCTAATCTTCCACTATTTTTATCCTTTATGCATTCTATCTGTAACCTGGCACCAAAACGTTGTTTCCATATTTTATGTCGAATATTATACTTGCAGTCAACCAAAACTGGTTGACCTTTGCCATCTACTTCATAAATAAACCCATCTGTCCCCATTAACTTAGTTCCTTCCTTATACTGAGTGGGAGTAAATAATGAGCTTACACCTTTCCATAATCTTCCCAGCAAGTCTGATTTTTCAACTTTTGTGGGTTCTGCAGGAGAGGATAGATCTTCTTTAGACGCAGGCTGAAAGCCTGCGGCTACCATTACGCGTTGTTTTAGGTCAGACCAACGTTCGGTTAGTCTATGCCAGAGCCTCTGCCATAGACTGCCTTTGAGCTTGGGTATCTCTTCTTTCTTGAACATCGGTACGTCTTTAATCTTGCCGGTTTCCGGGTCGAACTTAATCTCAAAGGATTCAACACCTAATCTACCTATTAATTTATCCTCCACCTTTTGAAGTTTCTCTTGGTTTCCACCATAAACAGCACCGAATTCTGAAAACTGGCGAATGTCTATTTTGATTGATTTTAGTTCTAGATCTCTAATATTTATCTCTTTACCTTCCTCTAAAGTAAGGTTTAATTCAACTTCATTTATATGTTGCAGGAGCTTATTTTCATTAATAAGTTCTTCAAGTTCCTGTGTAGTTAATCTATCTAGATCAATACCTTTCTCAATAAGTCCTTGCTCCTGCAATATCTTAAGAATCTTCTTCATTCCCTGAGGACCTATGGCTCCTACGTCCTTTATGTCTTCCAAGGTAATGGTTACCAAACCATTTCCATTGGCAAGGTCTATACTTATACCTGTGGCAAACTGAAGAATGTCTATATTTCCTCTTATACCAATCTTTGTTGCATATTTCTGGACAAAATCGGATGCTATTTTTCTTTCTGCTTTTGTTTCACCAAAAATAGGTGTAATGACTGTCTTGCTACCTTTTTTGTTTGTTACCATTCCCACAAAGAATTTTCGTTTATCAACATCTGCCCCCAATTTTCCTAAAGTATCAAGCACTGTTTTAGCAATTTGTTGAGCTTTTTCACTCATATTTTTGACTACATTGATAGCCTCTTTTCCTATAAGTTCATTACCTATCTTAAGTGCCTGATTCTGGAAATCATACTTCACTTCAACATTGTTTATATTCGCTTTTTTATATGCATTAAGAAGGTCTTCTGCCATTTTCTTGTCAAACTCTTTCAATCCCAGTTCATGAGCAAACTTGTATAATGCTTCTTTCATCTCGGCAATATTCTTATCTAAATCTAATTTGAAACTTATTTCCTTTATCTTAATTCCACTTCTTGTTGATTCTATCTTTACATTGAATCCTTTTCCATCGGTAAACTTGCTGATGCCTGACTTTTCAAATGCCTCGAGATAGTTTGTTATCTTTATTCTTTCTTCTTTTACCATCATTGAACTTAATCTTTTTACATCATCAACACTCATTTCTTTCAACTCTACCGCTAGTACACCTGTTTTTTTGTCGAATGTAGCTTTAACAAAGTTATCTTTGAAAGTATCCAGCATCTCTATTAATTTTCCATCATATCCAAATATTTCCAGGACTTCACTTAATTCTTTCACTTTACCTATCTCACCAATATCAACCTTTTCTTGTTGAGCTTCTAATATCTCTCTTAAAATAGCTATTTT
>DATKVN010000064.1 GCA_035530055.1 bacterium
AGCTTTAAATGATGTAGTAGTAAAAAATGGAGTTACAGCGAGAGTAATAAAATTGAGACTGGAAGTAAATAACCAGTATGTTGCCACATATGTGGGAGATGGGTTAATTATTTCCACTCCTACAGGTTCCACAGCCTATTCCTTAGCTGCCAATGGTCCCATAGTTCACCCGGATTTAGCGCTTATCATCTTGTCACCTATTTGTCCCCATACTTTGGCTTTACGCCCATTGATTATTTCGTCTAAGGATACGGTTAAGATTAGGGTTGAGACTGACCATGATGAGGTTATTCTTACTATGGATGGGCAGGAAAACATTCCCTTGAAGTTGGGAGATTTGGTTCAAGTAAGAAAAGCAAAGGAAAGATTAAAACTAATTGTCCCTGAAAAGAAAAGTTATTACCAGGTGTTGAGGACGAAGATGAAGTGGGGGGGGAGGTAGGATAGAAAAGGGCTTAATTTGTTCGACACCGGGAAATTTTTTACGCTTGAAAACTTCGGCCTCTGCAGGGTGCAGAATCAAACTCCCCTTCGGGTCGAACAAGATTCTGCTTGGAAGCTAATGTAGTCGGCCTTGTTTACTCGCTAAAATTTCCAATGTTTCTCACAAATCAAGCCCTTTTCTTGTTTGGAAGCGAAGTTTTTGCTAAAATTTCTAATATCATCACAAATCGAACTTTTCTTGTGAAGAAATGTAGTCGGCCTTGGTTTCTCGCTAAAATTTCAATGCTTCTCAGAAATCATGCCTTTTCCAGTCGCGTAGAGAAAAATAGAGTTGACCCCATTTTTTGAGGGTATGATGTTACGGGAATTATCCATAAAAAATTTTGCTTTGATTGAAGAATTGCATATATCTCTTGATAAGGGTCTGAATATTTTAACCGGCGAGACAGGGGCTGGAAAATCGATAATTATCGGAGCAATCGGGCTAGTTCTAGGAGAGAAAGCCTCTTCTGAAGTTATCAGGAAAGGGAGCGACCTCTGTGAGATCAGGGGACTGTTTGAGGTTAAGGAGAATATCAGGTTGAAAGAGATGCTCGCTGAGAAAGGTCTCTTAAGCTGCAAGGAAGAAGAGTTTATTCTGAAGAGGGAATTGAGTCGACAGGGAAGGGGTCGCTGTTTCCTGAACAGCCAGATTATTACTTTGGGAATGCTGGAAGAAATTGGTAACTATTTAGTGGATGTGCACGGACAACATGAACATCAGGCCCTGCTCAAGCCTGGTGTTGCCAGGGACCTCCTGGATGAATTCGGAGTGTTGATGAAGCTCAGGAAGAGAACTGAACAGACCTACCGTAAGTTTCGAGAGAAGTCACGTGAACTGGAAGAATTGCGTGCCTCAGAAAAGGAACGGGAACAGCAGATCGACCTTTATCAATTTCAAATAAAAGAGATTGACCAGGCTAATCTCTCTATTGAGGAAGAAGAAGTCTTGGAAAGAGAACATAAAGTTTTGAGTAATGCAGAAAAGTTGGGCCAGTTGAGCCAGGAGCTTTATCACCATCTTTACGAAGGAACGGGGTCGATTACGGAGAAGACGGCCTTGGTGGAGAGAGATTTGGAAAAGATTGTTGCTATCGACCAGGCACTGAAGGATGAGTTAAAGGAATTGGGTGAGGTAAAGTATCGAATAGATGAGATGGCTATAGCGATAAGAGATTATAGGAGAAAAATAGAATTTAATCCCCAAAGGTTGGAAGAGATACTGGAAAGGAAAGAGTTAATTAGTAAACTTAAACGAAAATATGGAAATACAATAAAAGATATTCTGAATTATAGAAAAGAAACACAGGTTAAATTAGACAAACTGCTTAATAGTGCCAAGAATATGGAAGAGACTATAGGTGAGGTAGAGAGACTCCAGGAAGAACTTGCGCGGCAGGCGGGCAAGCTTTCTGGTGAGAGAAAGATAGCAGGGGCTAAGTTAAAGAAGAAAATGGAACAGGAACTGAAGGAATTAGGGATGGGAAAAGCAAGATTCGATGTGGAGATTAACCAAGGCGAAATAAAGTCCAGCGGAATGGATGAAATCAGGTTTCTGGTTGCTCCCAATGTGGGAGAGGATTTAAAACCTATAAATCAGATTGCCTCTGGCGGAGAGATATCGCGTATAATGTTAGCGCTTAAGACTATTCTGGCACGGGCAGACCAGATACCGACTTTGATCTTTGACGAGATTGACGCAGCCATCGGTGGAAAAATTGCCCAGGTTGTGGGTAGAAAAATGAAAACTCTCTCTCCCAATCATCAGGTTATCTGCATTACTCACCTTCCACAAATTGCTGTTTTCGCATCGAGTCACTATTTTGTGGATAAAAAGATTAGTGGTGGGCGTACAAAAACAATGACTGCTCTTTTGGATAAGAAAGGAAAGGAAAGCGAGATTGCGCGCATGTTGAGCGGGGAACAGCTGACAGAGATAACTTTAAAACACGCCAGAGAAATGATAAGAGAAGGCCAGTCTTAAAATTTTGGTAAACAGATGGGAAAAATTATAATAAACATTGAACAATGTAAAGGTTGTAAGTTATGTGTGATATTCTGCCCAAAGCAGCTTATAAAGTTATCAGAAAAATTAAACCCGGCTGGTTACCATCCAGCCGAGTTTATTGATAATGGGCAGTGTAACAGTTGTGGTTTGTGCTACCAGATGTGTCCGGATGTGGCAATTGAGGTATGGAAGGAGGGAAAAGTTTAGATGAAAGGATAGTTTTCGGAGTCGCTCGGTAGTGTAGGGCTTTATGCCCGTAAAATTACGCCCATAAAGGGCTACACTACACGAAATCTGGCCGATTTAAAGCTCCTGAAACTATCCTTTCATCCTGAGCATGGTAATAAGAAATGGTGGGCTTGATTTCTTCGCTGAAAATTTCAAACGCTTCTCATAAATCAACTTTTTCAGAATATGATTTTAAAGGTGTAGCGGCAGAGCGAAGCTTTGCTTTGTAAGGCAATAGGGCATTATAAATTAAATTTTGGGGTTTTGAAAAAATGGAAGATAGAATTTTGATGCAGGGGAATTACGCTGTGGGTGAGGGAGGGATACAGGGAGGCTGCCAAGCCTATTTTGGCTATCCTATAACTCCCCAAAACGAGCTAACCCAATATATGGCTAAGAGAATGGTAGAGGAAGGAAGAGTATTTATCCAGGCGGAAAGCGAGATAGCGGCAATTAATATGGTCTTTGGCGCTTCTCTGGCAGGTGCACGGGCAATGACTTCCTCTTCCTCTCCTGGAATAAGCTTGAAACAGGAAGGCATCTCCTATATGGTAGGTTGTGAACTCCCGGGTGTGATTGTAAATATTCAAAGGGGAGGACCAGGTTTGGGAAATATTGCAGGTGCCCAGAGTGACTACTTTCAAGCGACAAGAGGAGGAGGACACGGAGATTACTACTTAATTGTGCTTGCTCCTGCCTCGGTTCAGGAAATGTACGATTTAACTCGGGAAGCTTTCGATTTGGCTGATAAGTACAGAAATCCTGTAATTGTCCTTGCCGATGGTATTTTAGGTCAGATGCTCGAACCAGTAAAGATTGTGAAGAAGAATCCGATGTCAAATTTCAGTGCTAAAAAAGATTGGATTCTGGACGGCTGTAAAGGGAGAAAACCTCGCATGGTTCGTTCACTACTGATGGACGAAGGAGCCCTGGAAGAGCACAACTGGAAACTGAATAAGAAATATGAAAAGATGAAAAAAACAGAAATGAGAGTGGAGACAGATAATCTTGAAGATGCTGAAGTGGCGTTGGTGGGCTATGGCACTTCTGCCCGGATATGTAAGGAGGCAATGGAGATTGCCCGACGGAAAGGAATAAAAGTGGGACTGGTCAGGCCAATTACGCTGTGGCCTTTTCCAGAAAAGGTTATCGCTGAAAATGCAGATAGATTAAAGGCATTTCTGGCCATAGAAATGAGTCTCGGACAGATGGTTGAGGATGTGCGCCTGGCGGCTAACGGCAGATGTCCGGTACATTTTTACGGAAAGCCTGGGGGTGGCATTCCGGAAGTGGACGTAATTGTAGAAAGGATTGAAAAAATATTGAAATGAAAAAACTATTTTCACGACCAGAAAGTCTGACAGCAAAAAGAAATCTTTATTGTTCCGGTTGTGGGCACGGGATTGTCCATCGGCTAATTGCTGAAGTCATTGATGAGTTAGGAATAAGAGAGAAGACAATTGGCATTGCCCCTGTGGGATGTGCTGTTTTCGCTTATGATTATTGGAATTTCGACGTTACCGAGGCAGCTCATGGAAGACCTCCTGCTGTGGCTACGGGAATCAAGAGAGTACTTCCCGATAGAATTGTCTTTACCTATCAGGGTGATGGTGACCTGGCTGCAATCGGCACAGCGGAAACGGTCCACGCTGCCAATCGGGGAGAAAATATTACCATCATATTCATCAATAATGCTGTCTATGGTATGACCGGTGGTCAAATGGCTCCCACAACACTTATTGCTCAGAAGACCACCACCACTCCCTGGGGAAGAGACCCTAAGATTGCCGGCTATCCCATTAAGATTTCGGAAGCCCTGGCACAGCTGGAAGGCTCTGTTTATATTGAAAGAGTAACAGTCAACAGCCCCAAAAATACCATCAAAGCAAAAA
>DATKVN010000065.1 GCA_035530055.1 bacterium
CACTAAAGCCTGGTTTCTCTTTAAAGCAATCTTATAGAACTCTTCAAATTTTGATAGATTGGCCGTTATTTCGGGCGCCATAAATGTCGCCCCTACAGATGCTGCGTCATAATCCCCTTTGTCATTGCGAGCGACCGAAGGGAGCGTGGCAATCTCGTTGACAGAAAGAGATTGCTTCGTCGTTTCACTCCTCGCAATGACAATTGGAAGGCGGCCCCCTGCCTTATTGGCGGTAATGCATCTGGAGAACATCCCTGGAGTTATTTCGTTGCGGTGTTTGTGATAATAGGCGAGGTCTTCATTGGAAATCTTAAGACTCACCAAGTCCTGTAAGACACCAAGCATCCTGGAGAGTTTTACTAATTCCCTCTCCTCTTCTGTCTCACATAGACTCTCTTTAACTTCCTGCTCCAACTCGCTAATCTCTGAGAATAACCTGTTCTGGTCTATCCTGTCATAGAGTTTGTTGTACTTGATATATAAATTGAGGTTGGGATATTCGCTCTTTCCTTCCCTGGAAGTTACAAGCTCTGTCAGTATTCTGGGGTCTTGTGACCTTATTCCCTTACCCATCTTAGAAGATAGTGACTGGAGATAAGTATAGTATTCTGCTGATGTCACCTTACCTAATCTGTAGTCAAGGCTCATAACCAGAAGGTCGGATAGTTCATCGTTAGTCAATTTCTTGCTCAGCTCTTTTATGTATTCTGACCTCTCGGAATCTACCTTAGAGAAGTCGATGTTTTTCTCAATTTTGGAGGCCTGGACAAAAAGTTCGAAATTGGGATATTTTGCCGTTGGGCGGGCACGGAGTCCCGCCCCTACATTTCCATGCGAAAGGGTATAGAGGTGTTGGGAGTATTGAGTGAGGGAGATTCTCTTTTTCTGGTAGGATTCTATCTTTGATTCTAAATCTTTTAATCTCTTGTTATACAGGCGGGCTTTAAGTGGGTTAATCTCTTCCTGAACTTTCCGGAGATAATTCCTCAACTTCTCTCCTGAATATATACCTTCGTCAAAGGCTTTCAGGTTCTTCTCATATACCCGTTTGTCCTCCACTCCATAAATGTTTACAGCCTGTACCTTCTCATTTCCAGTTATGGCAAAATATTCCTCTCCGGTAATTTTCCCTTCCTTAAGAAACTCGCTGGCTACCTCATCCTTTATCTTCTTTTCAGGGAAACTGGAGAGAAGTGTGGTATCCACAAGACCGGTGGAACCTTCAACACATATCAGAAGAGGCTGATTAGACTCATTAGCTACACCCTTCTGGAGATATTTGAGGATATTGGCGCTGTTTAATTGGGCTTCAGGACTGGAATGGGCATCCTGGATATGGATAACCAGTCTATTCTCCATCCCTTGTGGCTTGTTGCTGGACCCTTGCGTATGGACTTCTTTTACTGTGCCGTACTGGGAAGGAACGGTGAATAGATTTTGAGGTGTGATAAGTGAGGATACTTCTCCTGCTACGTCTTTCTCTTCAAGCTTCTTTCCTAAATCTTTTCGTTTATCTGATGGGTGAGGTTTTTCCTGGGTAGCAAGTAGCTTCTGCCTGGCTTTACGCCTCTCTGCCCAGAAACTTCTATCCGGCACAGAGGCTCCCACTACCTGGGTGAAGAAGAATACACTACTTACAACCAGCGCCAGGATTCTAAGCCATATTTTATTTGCCTTGCTACACCACCAAGCTACCATCTTCTCTCCCGGTCACGAATTGTCTTGTTTCTTTCCTGTAGGGGACGGATTCTATGCCGTCCCTAATGGGTGGCCACGGAGTGCCACCCCTACATTGATGCTATAAATAAAAAAGGCCGGACTACATATAACGGTATTTCTACTCGTTATCGGCAGCCCGGCCGGTTCTGCTGTAATGTTCTCAATCTAAGTAACCCCGTGGCTTTGCGCCCCCTGATTGCTCAGGGTTTGCCTTTTCGGGATATTAAACTGTCTCCAAAGAACGCTGTTTCTCTTTAAAAATCTTTTGGTGATAATAGTATATAACACGCGTATTACGAATGTGTAAAAGAATTGTAAAATTTTTGTAAAATTTTGGATTGGTGTTTATTGACTGCGGGGTTTTGAGGTGAGCCAGATTATGGCTGGGCCTAAAACGAAGGAGGCTATAAATGGGGATAAGAATATTGCTACAATAGGGCGAAAAAGCCCCAGGGTTGCGGCAAATACCAGCAAAATTCCCAGTACAGTGGAAGGTAATAATTTTTTATATGTTTGATATAAGGAGACGTTGGCTGTCTCTATTTCTCCCATTGCGCCTGTCTTCCATACAAACGGCCTGCCGCGAATTTGACTGATGAGATTCTTGATTAATGCCCAGGGCTTATAGACCAGATCGAGTAGATGTATGAGAAAAGAGACTACTGTGGCGAAAATTCCTTCTCTCAGAATAGCAAAGATGCTCTTTTCAGGTTGTGGAATTTCCAGTTCGTAAGTTTTGCGCTTAAGTCTGTTTACTATGGGAGCAATGAATTTGGGAATTAAGATGCTAAGAACCAGAATCCCCCCAATTAAAGAGAAGAATAGTCTGGGTCTGGTCATACTTGCCAAACCAGGAACCATCCAGGATACGGAAGTGCCTATTAGCCAGAGAGAAAAAGTAAGGTTACCTATCAGCAATCTCACCAGGGCATAAAGATGAGACTTCCTTCCCGGCTCGAACTTCTTAAACATAAATTGACCAACTGTTTCCATGTCACCCCATCCCCACTGAGCACTTCTCGTCAATTCCGATAATTTATTGGAAAATGTCTTCTCATAGATATATACGTCTTCTACAAGTGCTGTCCAGGCTCTGAGGGATTCCTGGAAATCGTGGCTTGCTGCTTTGCCGGGATGTATAGCTTCTCTCTTTATGAAGTCTCTGACATAGCCTTCTATTTGCATTGCGCCCTTGCCATAAAATGGGGAGAAATGGTACATTCTCCATCTGGCTACGGGGTCAAACTTAATCATCTCCCGGGCCAGCACGTTCAATTTAATGTAACTGTCCTCATCGGGATTGGAAATCTCTATGGCGGGTTGATATATGACAATCTCTCTATTTTCCGGATGGAGAACCTTAGCGGCAATCTTCCTTATTGAACCCCTCGGCCAGACATTGTCTGCATCGCAGACTATCGATATTTCTGGCCTTTCACCATCTCTAATCGTCACTTCTCTGCCATTTATGATGTCCTCTTTTGAACTCTCTATGCCCAGAGCATTAATATCGCCAATGATTTCGTCAAAAATAGGTTCTTGAGGATTTCTCGTGCCTTTGGTCCACTTTTCCCATTGCTTGCCAACATAATTCTTGGGCTTTGTCCATCCTTCGTAGAGCAACATAATAGCATCCTGATAGATGCCAAGTTTCTTGAAGAAGTCACTCCTGGGATTGCGGTGGAAGTAAAAAACCATATCCTCGCCGAATTGAGTCTCTAAGTCTTTGATCATCTCTCTTGTTCTCTGTTTGACCGCCTCATCCCTTGTATTATCTATGACAATAAATTTTATGTTCCGATTCTTCTCCTGATTATTTTGAATATCCTGTTTCATACTTTCTATAAGGGTTTCCATCTCCTCCACACTCTTGGCAAAAACAGGGCGGAAAAAGAGTATCTTTACATTATCTGGTATTCCATTTTTAAGGATGTCTTCTCTTTCTTTTAACAGAAGGGGTTTGGTAGAAAGGTAGATAAAAAAGTTAACCATAACGCTGGCCACACTGAAAACAATGTAGGCAAAAAGGGAAGCCATGAGAATGGCAAAGAAAAGATTCCAGTAGAAACAGAGAAAATAGAGGTAGGTCGCAAATATAACCAGCACCAATTTTGAAAGGTTATAGAGTGCCAGCTTATATAGAGGAATGAAAGAGAAGTTTGAAATCATTATTTCTATATTTCATATTATATTTTTTCTGCCCCAGGTTGTCAACAAACAAATCATTTGTTTACAGATCAAGCTTATAAAGGATTATGTTATACTTGAAACAACCCAGTCATAGAATCTCTCCGTAAGCTTTAGTATTTCCAGAGCCTCTTTCTGAGTAAAATCTCTATTTTCATATTCAATTATGCTCTTTTTGACTAAAATCTTTCTTAGGGTTTCACATTTAGGTTTGCCATCAGGCAATTTTATGGAAGTCGATAGCAAATCAATTACTGCTAAGTGATCATCACTGGTAGAACGGATACCTCCATAGAACACAAGCATTGCATCAGAGGAAGAAATTGCACAGTGCACAGCATTTAAACCCACAGCATTCCACTTTTTCCTGTTTTTAGCCTGGAGCATTATATCATAAAATTCACTCGCCTTTTTGAGGTAGGTTCTATATGCACTTCTTTTTATAGTTTTTGTCTTTATCTTCTTAGCTACCATTTACAATAACTCCTTTAAGGGTTTACCAAAGAGTAATCTATGAGATTTTAGGATATTCTTTACCAAAGCAAGGCCTCTTTTATATTTTAACTTGAATTCCTCGACAGTTTGAATGTAACTGGAGATTGTATTACCAAATTTGCCTATAATCTTCTCGTTTACCTTTCCAAAATCTTCTTCAACTTTTCTTCTGTCTTTTGGGTTCTTTACTAACACTAAGAGGTCTATGTCGCTGGTAGGTCGTTCCTTTCCCTTCTTCATACTTCCAATGACTGCTATAGAGGCTATATCCGTTATCACAAGAGAGGCGATATTTCTTACTATCGCGCTATATACATCATCAGGGATTTTGCTTTCCCTTTGAAATAGGGGTTTAAGGAGGTCTGAGATAATAAGGTTTTCTTTATTTAAGCGGTAAAGATAGCTCCTCCCTATGCTTCTAAGTAAAAGCGCCTTCTCGTTGTTGAGCTCTCGAAGAGCCTTATGGCAGGCTGCAGGGCTCACCTTTATCTCTTGAGCAATCTGACGCCCGCTCCACTCCGCCTCCGTCTTGCAGAGAAAACGTAAAATTTTAATCTTTAGTTCATTATTTAAAATCTTATCTAATGGGTCGTGCACTCTCATAAAATCACCTCTTTTCTATGTTTGCTAATATAAACATATGTTTACGAATCTAAACATAGTATACTATCCTTATAGGTTGATGTCAAGGGTAAAAAAAATTATTTAATGACAGCCATCTTCTTTTTGTCCGCAGCCAGACCGTTCTCTCTTAGAAGGATTATATATATTCCCGAACCTACCCGCCTCTCCCCCTTATTCTTTCCTTCCCAGCTAGTTTGATGCTCTCCCTCCGATTTATAGCCTTCGTTCCACTCTTCTACCAGTTCACCAGCAATATTATAGATTTCAATTACTACATTTGCCTCTCTATTCAGATTGTAGGAAATTGTGGCAGTGCGGTCTTTTGCCGGATAGAATGGATTGGGATAGATTTTGTTCAATTTGCTATTCTTCCTGTCTGGAGAAGTAAAGAAGCTTGAGGAAAGAATCGACTTATTTCCTACATCATCTACTGCCCTGATGGCAAAATAGTATCTTTTCCCCGGATTTAGATTACTTATCGTGAAAGTCTCCTTTCCTCCTGCATCTCTGGGAGTCGGCTCACCTGTCACGTCATTGGCTCCGGACCAGGTGGCATAGTTATTTATTTCTTGTTCTGAATAACGGATTATATATTCACTTGCCTTACCTATGTTTTCGTCATCTCCCGGAGCGGTCCATTCCAATACTACCTCGCCGGTATTAGAACCTGCCTCTGCCTTAAGGTTGATCTTTTCTGGTCGAGAATTATCTCTTGTGTCGGAAAATCCCATCCTATCTAAAGCGTCAATAATATAAGGAACCTGCATAAAGATATCCCAGACCATTCCCGTTCTATAATTCTCAATGGCTAACATTATCGCGCCCTGACTTATTCCAATTACATCTTCCGCGCGCCAATCCGGGCTTCGGTCAAGATTGAATCCATCGCAAAATCCGTATTTGCCCCAGACGGTACTTTTGTAATTATCGTACATATACTTCAATGTTTCTATCGACTCCTCTGGCGTAAACATTATGGAGCCTGCCGATGCTGTAGGTTGCACCGTGCCATCATCATTAAGACCTCCTCCCGGCTCTGCTCCATAGGCAGTATATCCACTGGGGCCGTCCCCTGCAGTCAAACCCCAGCATTTAGAACTATAAGTAGTGTAATAATCGTCACCATCTTTCGTATCATCATGGTGGTTAATGCAGAACTGTCTATTTGCCAAAGTAGCCTTCCTTGAATTTTCGAAATAGTTGGTGCCTCCATACTCTTTTCGCCGGAAATCAACCCAGATGTGTGGATACTGGTGGACAAACAGGGGGTTATATGGTGAACAGTAGATTAAAGTATATCCTCCGTAACTATCACTCAACCTTTGCATATCCATCCAGCAATCTGTATTCTTGGAATGAGTGGGTGAACCTATTGCTAACACGTCAAGAAGAACTCCCTCGTTGAAACTGCTCCAGTAGGAAGGACCAAATAGAAACT
>DATKVN010000066.1 GCA_035530055.1 bacterium
TAGGTGGGATCGTGCCTATAATTCTAACCCTGATCACAGCATTTGAAACCCCTGGTTTTGGGGCAGAGAAGAAAAAAGTAATATTAGATGCCATCGATTTGTTCTATGATAAGGTGGCCGAAGGTAATGTTATGCCTATAACCAAAGAAAAGTTATTAGGAATTGCCAGTGGGTTTATTGATATTGCGGTAGCATTCTTTAATTTAGTCGGTTGGTTCAAGCATGGAAACCCTATCGTCAGTTCCTAGGCGATTCCTGGTTAGAAAAAAAGACCATTCCTAAGTGGGAAAAACTGTTTAAAGCCTGGGGAATATATAATAAGGACTTTCACGAACTATATAGGCAATATATTCATGGAGAAAGATATAAAAAATACATTAATTTAGTTACTAAAGATATCCAGGAAAGTATTATATCAATGAATAAGTTCCAGATTAACGAATGTCTTAAAGAATTTTTTTGGAAGAAAGAATTTTTATGCCCGGATATTCCAAAATAAAAATTGCTCGCCACCACCCTGCATGTGCTTTTTCATTAAATTACCTCCTAACCCCTGCGGTCGAGTACGCAGGGGTTCATTTTTTTTATAAATAAGTTTTTTAAAAAAGAGGGTTTTTAAAAGATATGTCGTATAATGAATATAGAAATATTTAAGAATTAAGTTTAAGAGTAATTATTAAGAGAAAAATAGAAGTAACTTTGCAAGACATGCCGATTTGGGAGCATAAACGGAGTACTTCGGTTATTTAAAGTTGAACTAAACCGCTCCGCGGTAGCTTTACCAGAGCGGCCTTAGTCTTTTATTGTTCTTTGAAAATTAAGTGATCTAATCCCGTTTACTTAAGACGCAATTTTGTTCCCTTTCACTTGAGATCTATCTATCTCTTTTATTTTGATTTTAATTAGGCAATAATGGATTAAAATCAATGAAAGGAGATTTTATCATGGGAAAATTAAGGGAACAGATGAAAATGGATCTTAAGCTAAAGGGGTATAGCCCCAAAACTCAAGCTGCCTACCTCGGGTATATGAAAAACTTTGTCCGCTACTTCGGCAGATCACCGGCCAAGATGGGTGAAAAAGAAATACGGGAGTATCTTTACCATCTGGTAACAGAGAAGGATCTTGGCGATTCAAGTATAAATGGAGCTTACAGTGCTTTGAAGTTTTTCTATAAGACGACACTGTGCAGGGATTGGAATGTGGCGAAAATTCCCCGCCGCAAACCAGAGAAGAGACTTCCCGTGGTCCTGGATGGTTCCGAAATAAAACAGTTGCTGGCCGTTACTACCAACTTAAAGCATCGGGCCCTTTTGATGATCACCTATTCGGCAGGATTGAGGGTGAGTGAGACGGCTCATTTGAAAGTCTCTGATGTAGACAGCAAGCGGATGCAACTGCTTGTCGCTCAGGGAAAGGGTAAGAAAGACCGTTACGCTTTGTTATCCTCAGTTACTCTGAATTTGCTTCGTGACTATTGGAGACAATACCGTCCGTTTAGCTGGCTATTTCCGGGTTGTTCGCCAGATAGACCGATTTCCACTAGGTCTATCCAGAAGATATTTAAGAAGGCGAAAGGAAAGGCAGGGATTAAAAAGCCGGCCACAGTCCATACTCTGCGGCATAGTTTTGCCACTCATCTTCTGGAAGCGGGAACCGATATTTATCGTGTCCAGAAATTGATGGGTCATACGAGCCCGAAGACTACTGCCATCTATATACATCTGAGACGTCAGGATCTGCTCAAAGTAGTCAGTCCGCTGGATTCTTTGCTGGGCTCATAAAGATGGACTTGAGCAAGAATACTCTCTCTGGGAATGAAGTGGCAGACATATTTCGCCAGTTTGGCCCGGCCTATAGAGAGTCCCACCCTCTGCCGCTTTGTCATCTTAGAGCTATGAAGGCTATCGAGTGTTGCCGCACTGCGGCCTTAGGTGGACATGTCGAACAATGTGATGTCTGCGGGCATATTCGGATTTCTTACAACTCCTGTCGGAACCGACATTGTCCCAAGTGTCAAAGTCTGCCCCGGGAGAAGTGGCTGGCTGCCCGGAAGAGGGACTTACTACCGGTCGAATATTTTCATATCGTTTTCACCATCCCAGATCTACTTAATCCTTTGGCCTTGAGAAACCAGAGGGTGGTTTATAGCCTCCTGTTCAAGGCAGCCTCCGAGGCCCTTCTTGCCTTAAGCAAAGACCCTAAGCATCTGGGTGCAGAGATTGGCTTTATCTCGATTTTGCATACCTGGGGACAGAATTTGATGGACCATCCTCACCTTCATTGCCTCGTCCCTGGTGGGGGGTTATCTCTTGATGGCCAGCGGTGGATTTCTTCCCGAGGAGGGTTTTTCATCCCGGTGAAGGTTTTGTCCCGGTTGTTCCGGGGAAAATTCTTATTCTATCTCAAGGAGGCTTATCGAGCTGGCAAGCTAAAATTTGTCGGAAGAATCTGTTCGATGGGCGATAAGCGAGAATTTCAGAAGATGTTGGATCAGCTTTACCGGAAACAGTGGGTCCTCTACTGTAAACCACCGTTTCGGAGTCCTAAACAGCTACTGGAATATCTCGGTCGGTATACTCACCGGGTGGCAATAGCTAATCATCGCCTGGTTAAAGTGGAAGATGGGAAGGTCACCTTTCGTTGGCGGGATTATGGAGATGGCAACAAGAACAAGCAGATGACCCTGGAGGCCTTTGAGTTTATTCGGCGGTTTCTATTACATATTTTACCGAACAACTTTGTCAAAATCCGACATTATGGGCTGCTCAGCAACCGCAATCGAAAAACCAAGTTCAGGCGGTGTCAGAAGATTTTGGGGAATACCTCAAACGGGAAACAGCAGTCAACCGAATCAGAAAGCTGGGAGGAATTACTTTTTAAACTGATCGGTATTGACCCTCGTATCTGTCCTTGTTGTAAAAAAGGCCAGATGGTCACCAGGGAGATTTTAGTTCCCTCGTGCCATGCACCTCCCAGGAAGGAGAGATGGGTAGCTTGATTTTCAAATAGCGGATATGAATAGAGGGTTAAGGGAGAAGAACGCCCTTTTTTAAGAAAATCAACTCTATTATGAACACCGTATTGAGAAAAATATTTCCCAGACCATCAAATTTACATTTAGTTCTTCTAAGAAGGTCATCAGGGAAAGCTTTAATAGCAATTTGATGAACGAAATCGCTGGATTGAATTCCCATAGCCACAGCGGAGCGGCTTCGTTCAACCGAATTGCTTCCGAAATTGAGCATAGGTAACATTAAAGTCAAAAACCTTAGCTTCATCTGTGCTCCAACTTCGGAAGCAATCTTAATCGTTAACCGAAGTTCGTCCGGCTCTTTTGAAGGGGGACTTTATCACCTAAATAAGAAAGGAGTGAGACAAATGACTAAACCAAATTACCAAGATGCTACCCTAATGCTTCAACTTGCTCAGTGGGGTGCTGCATTGGGACTAAACGAAGCGATGAACTGGATGTGGAGTGACCAGTTCGTTCCCGACTATGCTGAGTTTGTGAAAAAGTACCCCCGGGGTAGTGAGGGATTCGCCATCGCCTCCAAAATCTGTGGCGTGTTCGAAACTATTGGCACCCTTTACAAGCATGGGTTATTCAATGAGGAACTATTATTCGACTGGCTGGCGATAGGCCTCGTGTGGGATAGGATCAAGGGATTTGCCCTTGGAGAGAGGGAACAGACTGGAGAACCCCGAATAAACGAGAACTTCGAAGCTATGGCAAAAGCCCAAAAGGAATGATAGGACACCACTTCATAGTCTTTTGAGAACTGGTGGACACTGAAGCCCATATTGGAATAGATTCTTCCCCTTTCGAGGAGCCGGCGAATTCTATGTTCCCCTTGGTCGCTTGCCCTATGTTTCCCGAATGGCAGCATGAACTTATAAATATAGCAAAAGAAATATTACACAATCATGACCCTCTATGCTCCTAACGCAGTTCTCAATATTGTACCCCCACTACCCGGCTTACCTGGTAACTACACCGGTTTGAAGGAGATACGTGCTTGGTTAGAGATCCTTGTAGGGATAAACCTCAAGCTCGAAGGAG
>DATKVN010000067.1 GCA_035530055.1 bacterium
GATGACTTTCATTGTATCAATAGAAATGCCAGGGACGTTGACTGATAGCCTGCCCGGGCCTTTGACCGCTATGAGGAGGACAGCCGATTTATTGGGCAAAAAGTTCTTTGATAATGAGCAGATTGGTATGATAAGCGACGGAGGGGTCAAGATACAGGGCGGTCCGGTAACTATCGCCAATCACGGGCAGTTCAGTCAGGCGCCGTTTATGAGGATAGTGGAAAGAGGAGGAGAGAGCAGGGTTGAGGTAATTACGTTATTGGAGGCAAATATTCAGACAGTGGGCGCGGCATGGCTTCAGATGAAGGATTATGGGAAGAACGTTCTTATCTGGCCGGCATCCGATGGTATTATCAGGTTTGGCGAAGACCCAGGCTTTTATTTATACAGACTCAGTGGACTTCCCAAGCAATTCCTATCAGCTTCAGGTACGAAAGTAAAGCTTTTTGAAAAGAATGTTGCTAAGAATATAAAGGATTTTGCAGCTGATGAAGGATTTCCCGTAGGGTTATTACTAATGACAGAGGAAGAATTGGATGACCAGCTTGTTATAAGTAATTACCTGGAGAAAACAGGACGGACCATAGAAGGTATAAAAGGGTTCTTAGATAGTAAGAAAGAGTTAAGGAAATCACGTTCGGGGCTTGAAGGAAAATATGGTGACGAAATTAAAAAGGCGCGGAGGATATTTGAAGATGCACAACTTGCACTGAGAACCAAGGGCAACTTCTTTACCTCAGAAAGAGGCGACATAGAAAAGTTCGTTGAAAAGGCCGTCTTTGCCGCCCTAGCAGAAGAAGCGATTATTCTAGGTGAAGGCACAAGCGTTATGAATATGTTTTTCATAATGGGTGATAAGAAGACTATTTGGGACCTGTTTATCAAAAAGCTCTCCGAAAGAGATAAATCAGGAGAAAGACTCAATCAGAAGAATGTCAACGTTTTTGATAATATTTTTGCCGGAAGTGCCCGCCGCTCTGATACCGATATGAACGACCCCATAACTGGAACTACCATTGAATATCTTGGAGATAATGGAGTAAGATTACTGGGTATTAATTACGGAGGAGATGGTGCGTACTGCAATGATATTGCCAATTTGGGTGTTTATGGGAAAATCCTCAGAGATACAGTTTACGATGTGAGATTAAAATATCAAGCAAGGATGGATAATACCGTAAAAATCCCGGAAAATGTCAAGATATATTATGATGGAAAACTACTTTCAAAGGATACACGGAATGCTGTCTTCCTGTTAAAGAATTTGAAGGTAGAAGCGCCGGAGGAGGGAAAATACGAAATTCATCTCCAGAAGGGTTCAGCGATTATAAATAGTATAATCAGGTTCAATAAGAAATTTACAAAATTAGATGTCGGAGAGGATTTCATCCTTGTTGATTGCGAGATTGCGGCCCCCATAGTTTGTATAGGAGGTGGAGGGCTGGCCATAGCTGTCTTCCATACACCCGAAGATGAATTACGAGGGAAAACCTATGACTATGGATATGATACTACAAATGGAGTCTATACGGCAACAAAATATGAGGCGGTTGAAGAATTGGAGCTATATGGTGATGAAACAACAACCACAATGGTTATGGAGACTGCTGGCGGCGAAATTAGAAATGTGGTTGGGAGGTCCTCGAATCTGGATTACGAAGCGCCAATAGGTGAGATATGTATGGAAGTTACCGGAAAGGAAAACGAAAAGGAAGCCTTTGATGGAATGCAAAAGAATCATCCCCGGCTTCTGGGAGTAAAAGGGCTGAGTGAAGATCCAGAAGTTCTAGGAAAATCGCTTTATGAACTACCTCATTATGGTGGCTATGATTTTGAGACAGCGAAGACAAAAGTCAAAGCAGGGTTTATGAGAGAGAGTATCCTGCGAGCGAGAAATGGCTGGAGAGAAAGGGCAGCAGAACAAGAAGTCAAGGAAACGAAACCAAAACCTCCCTTACATTTTGCACGCAGAAACTTATTAACTTTAGGTGGGCTTGCAGCTTCTTTATTAATCGCTATTAGCGGAAATTATATTTTAAGTGTGTTTACTGCCGGCGGAAGCCTGTCATTTAAGTTGGGCAAATTTCTCAGCGGGTTCTTTAAAGGGCATCTCAAAAAAGGAGCAATGTTCAGGGGAATCTGGAGCGTTGCCGAAGGGATGATTAAGGAATTCCAGAAAAAGCCGGTTGAGCTTAATGAAGAACAACAGGGGAAAATGGTTGACGCTCTTGCGGTTGTGGAAAGATACGACCCGAACATGGCTAAATCTCTTCTCAGTATGTTTACAAATAAAAGACTGATTGTGGTGGACAACCCTGAGTGGATTCAGGAAGGAACAGCGGAGCATGACTGGGTATTTACGTGGGTCAGTGAATTTATCTTTGGCAGGAAGACCGGCATTCAACAGGACGCTTTGGACAACCTTACAGATAAACAACTTGCCGAACTTATTTTCCACGCTTTCAGGGAGAGAAAAGAATTAGAAGCCGGGGCGACTCAAGAAGAGGCTCATACTAGGGCGTTAGAGGCTCAAAAAGATTTTAGGGAAAAACTGAATATTCCGGAGGAGGAATCTTTAGAAGTAGCTCTCAATCGCCTTGTGGCCCGAAGGAGAATTGAAAAAGTTACCCGGGCAAAAGGAATTGTTGCTGGTCTCAGCCGGAAGATAGACCTCTATGTAGATAAATTGGAAGGGTTGCTTACTCTCGGTTTACCCCCGGTGGCAAGTTACCTGTACTATAGCCGAAGTACGCTGGAAAGACGCGTCGCGTCTCTAAAAGAAAAAGGATTTTCCAATAGAGAGATAACCCCAAGCTTAGTCCGTTTACAGGGATATGCAGAAGTTCCGGAAAGCTCGCTCAAGTACCAAAATGCCCAAAAAGCATTAGCCAGCCTCCAGAAAAAGAACCCCATCCTTTATGACAAACTGACCTCACGAAAGGGAGAAGCCGAGCAGAGACCAGTTTCAACAGTTGATCCTAAAGCCAAAGCCGAAGAATTGAGAAGGAGGTTTGCAGAAGGAGAGGATGTTACTGAAGCCGCATTGGAGATGATGGACGAGGAGATGAAAAGAGTTGTAGGCGGCCCTGCGTTACGTCATCAAAAGGAAGGCGCGAAGGAACTTTTGGAAGACAAAGGTAAGTTTCTTTTGGCGCGCACTTCTTCCGGTAAGACCTATATGTTTGGTATCGCTATTTTCTTAAGATGGTTAAAAAGGGTTGCGAATGAAGTGGTAGAGGTTTCATCGCCTAATCAGGACAAGGTAAGAGAAGATGCCGCACGCGTGGGAGAACTTTTAGCTCCGTTTGAAATTCGTATAGGTTTAATAGAAAAGGATGAAGGAACAGGAGAAGAGATTGGTTATTTCTATGATGTTAATAAAGGAGAACTTATAAAGGGAGCGGATGATAACGGAGAAAGCGTGAAGAAAGTCTGCATAGAGGCTTATGCCATTTATGGAACGCCAGAAGTTTTCGAACATATTGAACTTCGAGAAAGACATGCATTCAGTGTAGAAGACCAAATCTTAATGAACAGACCCACCGTGCTAATGGATGATGAGTTTGACGTTCGTAACGTTCTCAATTTTTCAAATCCAGCCATTCTTTCCGGGCCTGAAGCCAAGGATGCGAGAGAAAGAATGGAACGACTGGAGATTGCTCGTAAGTGGCTTGACGAGTTAGACAGACCTCTTATTCGATGGGGAAAGAAAGGTGGCACAGTTACCAGATTGACTGCTCCGGGGTGTTTGAGATTATGGTGGATACTGAGGCGCGGAGGGCATAATACGTATTCCTACAGGACCTGGAAGGAATCCGTGGAGACGCTTCTAACCGCTAAAAACAACTACCATAAAGACCAAAAAGGTGGTTACGAAGTTGTAGGAGACGATGTTGTAATTCTATCAGAGACTGGAGAGAGGGCGCCAGGAACTCAGTGGCAAGGTGATTTACATAATGCCGTTAGATTGAAAGAAAGCCTTCCTATGAAGCCAGCGACCATGGTTATAGCCAGCACTTCGAGAAAAGCTTTTGTAAGTCATCCAAACGTAATTCTACAGTGTGGGGCTAGTGGTACAGAAGGAATCCAAGGTTTCATGGAGGAGATGTTTGGAAAGGAAGTAGAAAAGCTTACGATTTATGATAAAGATGGTAAGAAAGTTGAGCCCACCCTGGATGTGGCCGGAATAAATCTATATTTGGGGAAGAAGAGTAAATTATCAGGCATTGTTAAGAGAGTGAAAGAGCTGGTCAATCGCGGTATTCCGATAATATTGTCCGCAAAGGATAAAAGTTCGGCTGAGGAATTACAGGCTTTGCTAAGAGAGATAGATATTGAGGCAGATACATATACATCAAGTACTGACAAAGATAAAGTAAGTAGGATAGTTGGAAATGCTGGAACTGAAGGCAAAGTTACAATAATAACACCAAGAGGAACAAGGGGAACGGACTATAGAATACATGAAGATTTGCTGAAAGTAATGCTGGAAGAAGAAAGGTTAAGAAAGATAGGTATGCGTCTCATATCGACTTATTTCCCGAAGTTCAGTGCATTCCAGATTCAGGAGCAAGGCCGTGTTGCGAGGCAGGGAGACCCGGGTAGCTGGGAAGGTCACTGGGACATGGAAGGTTTGGAAGGGGAAGAGTATTCAGATTTAGTTAAGGAACACATCGTGGTTTTGAGAGAAAGATTAAGAGATGCCAAAGAGCCAATTACTGACGAGAAATTACTCAGTGAAATATTGGGAGAGATAAGAGCAAAGATTGTAGAGCAACATCTATATCAGACCAGGGAACAGGCGCGACTTGCTGGCATATTAGATGAAGAGATGGTTCTCGAAGAAGGCCAAAAGTCTCAAAGCATACAAAGATGGTTCTATTCATTGAGAGGTAAAGTGCTGAGCGGCGAACTAATCAACGAATTTTTTGCCAGAGAAGATGTAAGTAGAGATTTTGGCAAGAGGATAGGTGCTATAGAAAAAGATGTATCTAATGAAAGTAGTGATAAAAGAAAAAGAGAAGTTCTAAAGGTTCTGCTATTTTCCGAGGTATTCAATTTAGAAGCACTCGGTATACCTGAAGCGCAAGTAGAAGAGATGTTAGACGGTATATTCGAAGAACAAGATAAAGGAATTACACTTGGCGAGGCAATCCTGAATAATATAAAAAGAGTTCTCACCCGGTACGCACTTTCAATAATGGATGACGAGTGGAGTAGTTTTCAGAGTAATTTTGAAAAATTAAGAGAGGGCTTCTCGGGATTGAGTTGGCAGCAACAGAGCGCCAAATATAGTCAATATGCCGTCCAGGCGCGAAGCGGGATAGATGGTATAAAGCATACCGTAGATAAAAGTACGGAAGAGATGGGTAAGGTATTTGCTGCGGCGTTAAGACCTTCTTATGACCAAAAAACAGAAGAATCAACGGAGGAAAAAGAATCAATAATAGTTAAAGCAATGAGACTAAAGAAACCGGCTTCAATTGTTTTAGGTTTGGGATCACTTTATTTTCTTATAATGAAAATAATATTCCCTCTATTTGGTACAAAAGGAGCTATGAGCGGTGTTGGTGGCAAACTTATTTCTGGCGGACTAACCGGTATTTCACCAATAGCAGCGGTCATAATTGCCGGTGCGGCTTTGATTCTTATATTGGCTTTAAGGCCGTATCTTAAAAAGATTCAAGGTGCCTCAGATAAGATTCAGGAAAGGCTCATTGAAGAATATGAAGGGGTTGGCAAGGAAGGATTAGCAAAGGCATTTTCACGGCATGCTCTTTTCCAAATATTAAATGTTATTAACTACATCACCTTTATTTCAGCTTCGATAATATTGCTTGCGGCTATATCACATCCCGTAGCAGGTGGTGTAATGTTCCTTTCTCTTCCTTTAATCTCATGGGCGCCTATGGTAGGCGTGGTTGGTCTTGTATCGAGTCTGGTTACATTTATTTTTTTCAAAGGCTGGATTAAAGAAGCACCTCCACAAGAAGCGCAACCCAGAAAGAGATTCATAGACGCGTTTACAAGAGGTTTGGTTAGCCTCATAGTTACAACCGCAGTTATTCATACTGCTTCTTCCCTTTCTTCGTTGATTGTTGGACTTTCCATAATTGGAACGTCTATTTTTGTCTCCTAT
>DATKVN010000068.1 GCA_035530055.1 bacterium
ATATTGTCATTGGTTTAGCCGTTACTGTTTTAATTGTTGCCATTGCTATAAGGATATATGAAAAATATGGAACTTTCGATATTACCAAAATCAGGAGATTACGAGGATAAACGATGAATCTGGCGTCATTACCTGTTACCCATAATCTATTACCCTTGTTTGTGGCTATTCCGCTGGGTTCTGCTTTTTTGGTTTCCCTTTTAGGAAAAAGGGTAAAAGGATTTTCTGATACTTTTTCCAATGTAGCTACTTTTTCTTTGCTTTCCATATCTTTGCTTTCTCTCCTATTAGTTAAGCATTCTGGAACTGTCGTCTATAAGGTCGGTGGATGGATACCGCCTATTGGAATCTGTATGGTCTTGGATGGTTTGACCAGTTTTATGTTGGTCACAATTAACCTGATTGCATTTTTAGTTACCATTTATTCAATAAGTTATATGGAAAGATATACAGCTAAATGGAAGTTCTATACTCTATTCTTATTGATGCTCGCCGGCATGAATGGAGTAATCGTTACCGGGGATATGTTTAATCTATTTGTTTTTTTAGAAATTGCTTCTATTTCAAGTTATGCCCTGGTTGCTTTCGGAGTAGAGCACGAAGAGTTAGAGGCTTCTTTTAAATATATGGTAATGGGAATTATGGCGTCGCTATTTATTCTGTTAGGGATCGCGTTTCTGTATAGTCTCACATCTACTTTAAATATGGCTGATATAAGCCGCACCTTGGCTAAAATTGGAGATAACCAAACAGTATTTTTTGTGGCAGCTTTATTTCTAATGGGTTTTGGTCTAAAAGCAGCTTTAGTGCCATTTCATGCTTGGTTGCCTGACGCCCATCCTTCAGCACCTGCCCCAATCTCAGCCATGCTTTCCGGGGTACTGATTAAAGCTCTGGGTGTTTATGCATTAGCCAGAATCTTCTTCAATGTTCTGGGAATGACTGCCACTTCTTCTTCAATCTTTATGGTCTTAGGAACTATCTCTATGGTTCTGGGTGGGCTCCTGGCCTTGGGACAGGAAGACATCAAACGACTATTTGCCTATTCCAGTATTAGCCAGATAGGCTATGTGGTCTTTGCCATAGGCATGGGAACTCCCCTGGGAATTCTGGCTGGATTATTTCATCTGTTCAATCATGCGATTTTTAAGTCTTTATTATTCTTAAATTCAGGCTCAATTGAGTATGCTACCGGGACAAGAGATTTGAGGAAAATGGGTGGTTTGACTTCTAAGATGCCAGTTACAGGATACTCTTCTTTAGTTGGCTCAATGTCTATTTCTGGCATACCACCCTTAAGCGGTTTCTGGAGCAAATTACTGATTATTTTAGCCGCGATTGAAGCGAAACATTTTATTTTTGCTTCTATTGCTGTCTTAGTAAGTATATTGACATTAGCATACTATTTAAAAGTACAGAAATTAGCTTTTTTTGGAGAGTTAAGAGATTCATTGAAAGGAATAAAAGAAGTTCCTCTAACAATGAAGTTATCGATGATTGCCTTGTCTATCATTTGTATATTCGGAGGTTTACTTTTAATCCCTGGGGTGCAGAAGAATTTTCTTAATTTAGCAACTGAGGTGCTGGTCAATGGGACGAACTATGCCCAGATTATTTTGGGGAGTATAAAATGAAAAGTAGAATTATTCTATTTTTCCTGGCAATTTTAGTCTGGCTTGGCCTAACCTGGCCACCTGACTGGCAGCATATTTCCATTGGAATTCTGGCAGCAATATTTGTTGCCTTTATGACCGGGGATATGTTTACTAAGCGTCCACATCTTTTTAGACATCCCAAACGATATCTCTGGTTGCTTTATTATTTACCTATTTTTATCTGGGAATGCATAAAAGCAAACTTTGATGTGGCCTATCGGGTGGGCCATCCAGACCTACCGATTAATCCAGGAATAGTCAAAGTAAAAACAAGTCTAAAATCGGACACAGGTCTTACATTCTTGGCTAATTCCATTACGCTTACGCCCGGGACTTTAAGTGTAGATGTGGACCAGGAAGAAGGTTTCCTTTATGTCCACTGGATTAATGTGAAGGATAAAGATATAGAAAAGGCAACAAAATTGATTATAGGTAGATTCGAACCCATTTTAAAGAGAATCTTCGAATAGAATCAACGCTGTAGTAAATGTGGTAGTCGCAGGCTTCAGCCTGCGCATATATTCACGCAACCTAAAGGTTGCGACTACCAGTAGACTAAAATTGCACTGTGAAAAGAGCTGATAAGATGAACAGAAGGTTACGCTGGTTAGCAGGGTTATTAATAATAATTGCATTATTTGTAGGAATTATATTTTATCCTCCTGCTTCAATGCTTGAGTGGCAGTCAATCAGTCTTATGCGCTTTTTCTTTATCCTTTCGCTCTGCTGTGTATTTTGTCTATATCGCATTATGAGGGGTCCCACTCCAGCAGACAGGGTAGTTTCTATTGATATATTGGGAATATTAATTGTTGGTTTTTGCGCTGTGTTGGGTATTTCTACAGGAAGACCATGGTATATTGATATTGGTATTGCCTGGGCTTTGCAGAGTTTCATTGCTACTATAGCCTTGGCTAAATACCTTGAAGGAAAGGGGTTTGAGGAATAATGATAGAAATAATTGGGTACATATTTATCGCCGTTGGGCTTATGTTTGACCTCTTTGGTTGCCTTGGTCTGGTGAGGCTTCCCGACGTGTACAATCGCCTTCAGGCTTCTACCAAGTGCGTAACGTTGGGAACCTGCAGTATTCTATTTGGGCTATTTCTATTCAAGGGATTTACTGCCAGTGGAATTAAAGCGTTACTATGTATTGTCTTTTTAATATTAACTGCTCCCGTATCTGCCCATGCTATTGCTCGAGGAGCCCATATTTCCGGAGTAAAACTCTGGGATAAATCAGTTTGCGATAAATACGAAGAAGATAAAAAAGAAATGTAGGGTTATTATGAAGTATCCTAAATTAAGGGAATTAAGAGAAGCAATTAAAGCAGTTATAAAGGGTCCTTATACTACGAAGTTTCCTTACGAACCTCACGTGCCTCCTGAGAAGTTTAGGGGCAAGCCCGAATTTTATGAGAAAGATTGCGTGGGCTGTTCTGCCTGTGCCGAAGTCTGTCCGGCAACAGCAATCGAGGTCAAAGATGACACTAGAGCAAAACCACCCATGCGCAGACTGGTTTTGCATTTCGACATCTGTATTTTCTGCGGGCAGTGCCAGGCGAATTGCATTACGGAAAAGGGAGTCAAGCTTACTGGAGAATACGATTTGGCTTTATTTAATAGGAATGAGGCTATAGTTAAAGTAGAAAAGGAATTGTTAGTTTGTGAAGAGTGTGGCAAAGTGATCGGAGCTAAAGACCACCTTTACTTTTTGGCGAGTAAGCTCGGACCATTAGCATATGGTAATATGCCTTTACTACTCACCGTATCCGGAGAATTGGAGTTGGTAAAAACCCCACCAACAATAGGTCCTCCTTTGAGGAGGGCACACATCTTTCGCATTCTCTGTCCCAGGTGTCGTAGAGAGGTTCTCCTTGAAGATATCTGGGGCAAAAAGAAACCGGAAAAATAATTGTCTGATAATAAAGAACTGGCAAAACTCAAAAATAGACTCCAGGGTAAAGTACTGATTGTAGGTATCGGGAATCCTTTACGCGGCGATGATGGAGTCGGTCCAGAGATAATAAAGAGATTAAACAACCCTTTACCCCGTCTACTTTTGTTTGATGTCGGTGAAACCCCTGAAAATTATTTAGGAAAGATTGTTAAACAGAAACCAGATACAATGGTTTTGATTGATGCGGTTGATTTCGGTAGTTCCCCGGGAACGATAAAGATTATAGAAAAGGACGATATAAAAGATGAGTCTCTTTCTACGCATAACGCGAGCTTGAACCTGGTAGCAAAATATTTACAGAAAGAGACCTCTGCAGATGTATTTCTTTTGGGCATACAGCCAAAAACTACAGAATTTGGAAGAGAAATTTCCCAGCCGGCAAGAGAAGGCTTGGAAAAGATTGTTAGAATGTTGGAAAGAACTTAAATTTCCGTTTGATACTTCGAGGTCGATATGCATGAATTGGGTATAGCTCAGGATTTATTCCACATAGTAGAGGATAAAGCAAAAGAGAACAATCTAAAAGCAGTCGCTAAGATTGTGGTGGTAGTTGGAGAAGCTTCGGGAATTGAAGAGGATTTTCTGAGGCATAACTTGATGGATCACCTTATGCCAGGTAGTATTGCAGAGAAAGCAGAATTAGAAATAACAACAGAGCCATTACAGGCAAGATGCCTGGCTTGCGGAATAGAGACAGATTCCCGGCAAAGTTCCTCTTTAGAATGTCCTAACTGCGGGGATAACAATTTAGAAGTTACTCAAGGAAAAAGTGTTTATTTACAAAGTATCGAAGGCGAGTAAAAAAGGGGACAGGCTACTTTTCTGAAAAAAATACTTGACATAAGTAGATAAATTGTGCTACACTTCTAAAAAAGGTAACACAAAGGATGCCGACATGGCAGATTTAGTTCGTTTTGGTGTATCACTGGAGAAAGAACTATTAACTAAATTTGATAAACATATCAAAAATAATAATTATCCCACTCGCTCTAAGGCGATTGGAGACTTAATTAGAGAAAATCTAATTAAGAAGGAATGGATAGAAGGTAAAGAGGTTGTGGGAGCGATTACTTTAGTATATAACCACCACAAAAGAGAATTAGTAAATAGATTAACCGGTGTCCAGCACGATTTTCACCAGGTTATCATTTCATCTCAACATATTCACCTGGATGAAGACAATTGTGTGGAGATAGTGGTAGTGAAAGGTAAGCCCAAGGAAGTCGAGAAATTGGCTTATAAACTGAAGTCAACAAAAGGTGTTAAACACGGCTCTTTGACTATGGCCACAACCGGCAAGGAAATAGCATAACAGTATTATTTTTTTCGCTATTCGTAACACGATTTTAGAAAATATATTATCCTAATAATAAAATGGCATCGGAACCCACGAAAATTATAACATATTCGTGGGCTAAAGACAAACCACGAACGGAGGTAAGAATTTATGCACATACCGGATGGGTTTTTGAATGCCGAGACATGGGTAACCATGGATGTAGTGGCTGGTTTAGGTGTAGCTTATGCTATTAAGAAGACGAAAACGAGTCTTGGTGAACGACAGATTCCTTTAATGGGGGTAATGGCTGCTTTCATTTTTGCAGCTCAAATGTTGAATTTTCCAGTTGCAGGAGGAACCAGCGGGCATTTCATAGGAGGAGTCATGGCAGCAGTGCTACTTGGACCGTGGGCAGCTACATTAGTAATGAGCACAATATTTATTGTGCAGTGTCTACTCTTCCAGGATGGTGGTTTGACAGCTTTGGGGGCAAATATCTTCAATATGGGAATCATAGGCACTGTGTTGGGATACTACATCTACCGAGGAATCGGGATTTTTTTCGGTAGTAAGAAAGGATTATTCTGGGGAGTGGGAATTGCCAGTTGGCTGGCAGTAGTCCTGGCAGCTACATTCTGTTCAATAGAACTGGCGTTCTCGGGCACTGTTCCTCTAAGAGTAGCCCTGCCGGCAATGGCTGGTGTACACGCTTTCATCGGCATAGGGGAAGCCATTATAACTGTGGGAGTAATAAGACTCATTTTAAAGGCACGTCCTGACCTGTTGCAAAGGTACGCGTGAAATTGGAAACAAATATTTCAGGAGGGATGTAAATGGAGAAATGGATTATTATACTTCTGGGAGTTGCTGTTTTAGCAGCAGTTTTCCTTTCACCATTTGCTTCTACTAAACCGGATGGATTGGAAAGAGTTGCTGAAGATAAAGGGTTCCTGGGAAGAGGGGAGGGGCCACAAGTGGTTAACTCTCCTATTCCGGACTATGCTGTACCAGGGATTAAGAATGAGAAGTTAGCGACAGCAATTGCAGGTTTTGTAGGAGTGATTATCGTCGCCGCACTTGGCTTCGGTTTAGGAGCTATTTTGAAGAGAAAAGAGAAAGTCCAATGAAGAATCTAATTCTTTATCTTTTCATTATATTCTTTATACCTTCTTTGGTTTATAGTGCAAGACCACTTTCTGTTGACGATGCTGGCACGGTAGATTCAGGTATTTACGAGACAGAAGCAGGTATCGGTTATTCTCAGGATAAAGAAGAGAATGGGGAGACTGAGATTTCCCTCTCAATTAAGCAGGGCTTAACTGAACGAATGGACCTGGGAGTTTCACTTCCCTATGTAATGACCAGTCCTAAAGATGGAAATGGGGAAAGCGGGATGGGAGATGCAGAATTGATTGCTAAGTTTAATCTGGTGAAAGAGGGAGATAAAACTCCAGGATTCAGTGTGACTTTGGGAATAATTATGGATACAGGAGAAAAAAATAAAGGCATCGGTTCGGGAGAGATAGATTATAATTTTAACAGTATCCTGAGCAAGGAATTGCAATTTATTACCTTGAATGGAAACTTAGGATATACTGCAAAAGCAAAGACTGCCTCCTTTGGCATTGCTCTGGAGTATCCTGCAGATGAAAGGCTTAATTTGGTTGCCGAACTTACAGGAGAGAACAAATCAGATTCACCCATAGAATGCATAATCGGAACCAACTTCTCCGCCAGAGAAAATTTAATTCTCGATTTTGGAATTGGGACAGGACTCAATGATTACAGTTCCCGGCTAAATGTAACCGGAGGTTTAACTCTTAGTTTCTGAAGAGGCAAAAATGAAACATGCATTTCTGGACAAGTATAGTGACCTGGGAAGCATAATTCATCGGCTTGACCCGAGGATCAAAGTAATATTCTTTTTTATTCTCATTCTCGTGATTGTTTCCACTCCTCCTCAACAACTGGCCAAATTTTCGGGATATTTCTTAATGCTTCTCATTTTACTCTTGCTCTCTCGTATTCCTTTCTTCTATGTTTTTGCAAGGTCACTGGTCATTATTCCTTTCGTTCTTCTCATAGCCATTTTTATTCCCTTCTTTAAGGGCGGCGAGGTCGCGGGCTCATATAATTTTTTAACTTTACATTTGACCATATCTCATAAGGGCATATTGATTTTTCAGAATATTTTGATTAAGTCGTGGCTTTCAGTTTTAAGCCTGACCATTTTGACCTCAACTACCAAATTTTCTTCTCTGTTAAAAGCGCTGGAGATTCTCAAAGCTCCACGGGTTTTAATTTTGATTGCCTCATTTTTCTATCGGTATATATTCCTTCTGGTTGACCAAATTATGAAGATAAAAAATGCCAGAGACTCAAGAAGTTTCAAGAAGAACCCGCTTTACAGGTTCAAGGTTCTTGGTTATATGATTGGAGAATTATTTATTAGAACCTACGAGCGGGCGGAAAGGATTTATCTGGCGATGGTTTCCCGGGGGTTCAGCGGTACTATTCATACTCTGGAAAGTTTCAAAATAAATAGATTTGACTTATGCTTTTTAGGTAGCTTGGTAACAATTCTTTTCTTGATTAGATTGTGGAGGTAAAAATGGATAAAGTCGTAGAAATTAAGAATCTCTCCTATACTTATCCAGATGGAACTCCTGCCCTGGACGGGGTAACTTTGGATGTCATGGAGGGAGAATCTGTGGGTATCATAGGTCCTAACGGAGCAGGGAAATCGACATTGCTTCTGCATTTGAATGGAATTTTGCAAAGCAAGAACGGGGCGATAAAAGTCTTAGGCATGCCCCTTATAAATAGGAATCTACGCAAGATAAGGAGCAAAGCTTGCCTTGTATTTCAAGACCCTGAAGACCAGCTTTTTATGCCTACTGTCTTTGATGATGTTGCTTTTGGGTTAATCAATCTGGGCTACGATGGGGGAGCGGTGAAGGAGAAGGTGGAAGATATATTGGAAAGAGTAGATTTATCAGGACGTGAGAATCGGTCCTCCCACCACCTGAGTTTTGGAGAGAAAAAATTGGTTTCCCTGGCTACAGTTCTGGTGATGGAACCGGAAATTCTACTTTTAGACGAGCCCACCAGTAACCTCGATCGCAAGGAAAAAAGAGAAATAATAAAATTCTTACAAAAGATAGATAAGACAAAAATTATCGTGAGTCACGACCTGGAAATGATTAAACAGCTCTGCCAGAGGGTGGCGGTGATAAATAGAGGAAAGGTTGTTTTTGCTGGAGATAAAGAAATCCTCAAGGACGATAGCAGATTGAAAAGTTTTGGACTATAACAAAATTATAGAATTTACCCGTCAACAATTCTTTCTTCTCTTCGCAGGAAAACCTCTTTTTTCTCTTTGTCCAATCGTTAACCGAGTATTCAAGGAATAAATTATGGAAATGAGAGCAAAAATAACAGTTAAGGGCATTGTTCAAGGAGTCGGTTTTCGTCCCTTTATTCACCGATTAGCCGAAGAGTTCGGACTTAGAGGCTGGGTGAAAAATACCCCAGCTGGGGTGGTTATGGAAGTGGAAGGTGGGAGGAGAAATGTAAGGGAATTTTACGATGAGATTACTTTACGGAAACTTCCTCCAGCTCAGATAAAAGAGAAGAAGATAGTCTATCAGGCTCCTCGCGGCTCTCGGTCTTTCACTATCAGGGAAAGCACTTCCCGTCAAAAAAAGGAAGTACTCATTTCCCCAGATATAGCCTTTTGCCAGGAGTGTCTTAAAGAATTGAAAGACAGTTCTGACCGCCGGCATCAGTATCCTTTCATCAATTGTACCAATTGTGGACCAAGATTTACTATAATCAAAGATTTGCCTTATGACCGTCCTCTTACTACGATGAAAAAATTCCACATGTGCCCTATATGTCAGAATGAGTATGAGGATATATCCCGGAGACGGTACCATGCCCAGCCCAATGCCTGTCCCCAGTGCGGCCCAGAGATAGGACTTATAAAAAGCAAAAAACCTGGAAGGAAGTCAATTGGCTCTGAATATTACCTTAAAGGTCTGGAGGCACTTGAGGCTACTATTGAACTTCTAAAAAAAGGGAAGATTGTGGCAATCAAAGGACTGGGCGGGTTCCATTTGGCCTGCGACGCTACAAATGGTTTTGCCGTAGAGAGACTTCGCCAAAGGAAAGTACGCCCATATAAGCCTTTTGCTATTATGGTTCCAGATATAGAGACGGCGAAGAAATACTGTTTAGTCTCTCAACAAGAGGAGGAGTTACTTTCCGATTGGCAGAAACCCGTTATCCTTCTTAAAAAGAGAGAAGACTCAAAAATCTCTGATTTAGTGGCTCCCAATAACAACTGTCTGGGAGTGATGTTTCCTTATACTCCATTACATTATCTATTGTTTCGTAGCGTTTCTTCTTCTCCTTCCGCTCTGGTGATGACCAGCGCCAATCTCTCAGACCAGCCAATCGAAATTAGTAACCAGGAGGCAATAAATAACCTTTCCCATATTGCAGACTACTTCCTTCTCCATAATCGGGATATCTATAATAGATGTGATGATTCGATTGTGAAAGTATTCTCAGGGGATCCTGTTGTTATCCGTAGAGCCAGGGGCTATGTTCCTTCTCCGGTCGAATTAGACTATAAAGTAGAATCTATACTGGCATGTGGTGCTGAATTAAAAAATACCTTCTGTTTGACCAAAGAGAACTATGCATTTATTAGTCAGTACATAGGGGATCTAAAAGATTATAAAACTCTACAGTACTATGAACAGATGGTCGGGCGGTTTGAGAAACTGTTTGGCATCAGTCCAAAAATAATTGCCCATGATTTCCATCCAGATTATCTTTCTACCCAATACGCCCTGGACATTACCCGTGGAAAGCCTAAAATTATGCGCATTCCAGTTCAGCACCACCACGCGCACATTGTCAGCTGTTTAGTAGAAAACAAGGTGAAAGGAAAAGTTATCGGTGTGGCCTTTGATGGAATTGGCTATGGTCCAGATGGAAATATCTGGGGAGGAGAGTTTTTAGTTGCCGATTGCAGGGATTTCCGGAGAATTGGTCAATTGAAGTATCTTCCCATGCCTGGGGGAGACAGGGCGGTTGATGAGCCCTGGAGAATGGCCGTAAGCCTTCTGGTGGAGGCTTTTGGTAACAGAATTCCCCGTATAGATTTTACAGATAGGTGGAAAAAGAAAATACCAATCATTCTGGGAATGATAGAAAAGAGAGTAAATTCTCCTTTGACTTCAAGTATGGGGAGATTTTTTGATGGGGTTTCTTCTATTCTGGGGATATGTGATGCTAATACTTATGAAGGCCAGGCGGCGCTGGAACTGGAAAGTGTGGCTCAAGACCTATGTAGTTCTTCTGAGAATTTGCTAACTCAAAAGTATAGATATGAAATAAAAGAGGAGAAAGGAACATTCATCGTTGAGCCGGCGTGGATTGTGAGAGGGATTGTTGAAGATTTGCAAAAGAGGGTTCCTGCATCAGTTATCACATATAAATTCCACAATTCGATTGCCGATATAATAAAGGAAGTTAGCTTAAAAATCAAGGAAAGGACAGGCATTGGTAGAGTGGCCCTCTCGGGCGGTGTCTTTCAGAATAGATTACTTTTAGACCTTGCTCTCAGGAAATTGACAGAGCAAGGATTCATATGTTATTATCAGAAGAAAGTACCTCCTAACGACGGAGGAATTTCTCTGGGTCAGGCAATAATAGCTAACGAAATAATTAAAAAACAAATGTAGAAAAGTCTGGAGTCCTCCCGAAAGGGAGGATGGAGTGTCAAGCGAAAGCTTGACCCAGTGAAACTTTCGTTTCACACTCCAGAATTTAATCACCTTGCACCTTGCTTTCGCAAGGACTCCATATCACAAACTATCTTTTAATTGTGAGGAGTAGTGGAACAAGGATTTGAAAAATGTGTCTGGCTATTCCGGCAAAGATATTAAAAATAGAAGATAATTTAGCTCAGGTAGATATGGCAGGAGTGAAGAGACAAGCCGATATACGCATGGTAAGTAATGTGAGAGTCGGAGAATACATTTTAATCCATGCTGGATTTGCTATTGAAAAGATTGGAGAGAAAGAAGCAGAGGAAACTCTACAGCTCTTAAGGGAGATAATATGAAGTTTGTTGATGAGTTTAGAGACAGAGCTATAGCAGAAAGGATAGTTAAAAAGATAAAAAGATTCGACTCCTTAAAAGTCAACCTTATGGAAGTCTGTGGTACCCATACAATGGTGATATTCAAGCAGGGACTGAAAGGAATACTTCCCAAGAATGTAAATCTCCTGTCAGGTCCTGGCTGTCCGGTTTGTGTAACCTCTCAAGAAGACATTGATAAGATAATTGAGTTAGCCAAGGATGAAAATGTGATAATTGCTACCTTTGGCGATATGATAAGAGTTCCCGGAACCAATTCCAGCCTGGAGAAAGAGAGAGGGAATGGCGCTGACGTAAGGATTATTTACAGTCCCAGCGAAGCTTTAAGGATTGCCAGGGAGAATCCTGTCAGGAGAGTTGTCTTTTTGGCTATTGGTTTTGAGACTACCTCGCCCCTTATTGCTGCTTCTCTCCTCGATGTCCAAAAAGAGAAAATTGACAACTTTTATATCTTTTCTAATCACAAGCTCATCCCTCCAGCGATGGAAGCGCTATTGGAGTCAAAAGAGGTAAGGATAGATGGTTTTATCTGCCCCGGGCATGTGAGCGTTACCATAGGGAGTAATGCCTACAAATTTATAGCCCAGAAGTATAACGTTCCCTGCGTGATTGGCGGTTTTGAACCCCTGGACGTTTTGCAAACTATTTATATGTTACTGAAGCAGATTAAAGAAAAGAGAGCCGAAGTAGAAATTGAATATTTTCGCGCCGTTCATCCACAAGGGAACAGGATTGCCCAGGAGCTAATAGATGAAGTGTTTGAGGTAAGTGATGTTATGTGGCGGGGACTGGGGACTATTCCTAAAAGCGGTCTCAGGCTTAAAAGGAAATTTTCTGACTTCGATGCGGAGAAAGAGTTCCAACCAAAAACAAGGAAGAGTAAAGAAAATCCAGATTGTGCCTGTGGAGAGGTGCTCAGGGGAGTAAAGAAGCCAACACAGTGCAAATTGTATAGGAGAATCTGTACTCCCGAAGAACCTTACGGACCCTGCATGGTCTCTTCCGAAGGCACATGTGCAGCCTATTACAAATATGGTTGAAAAATTTAAAGATGATGCAAAGAAGATTTTACTGGCGCATGGGAGTGGTGGGAAGCTTACCCATCAACTAATTAAAAGCTTTGTGAAGAAATTCAGAAATCTGCCTCTGGCGAGGCTGGACGATAGTGCTGTATTGAAGTTCAAGGGCAAACTTGCATTTACTACAGATTCCTACGTGGTGGACCCCATATATTTTCCCGGTGGAGATATAGGCAAATTGGCGGTCAATGGCACTGTTAATGACCTGGCTATGGTAGGGGCAAGACCTCTATATTTGAGTGCAGCAACAATTATTGAAGAGGGATTTTCCCTCGTTGAGTTGGAAAGGATTGTCGATTCAATGAACAGGGCTGCCAGAGCGGCTGGTGTAAAAATAGTGGCTGGTGATACTAAGGTTGTGGGAAGGGGTAGTGCTGACAAGATATTTATAAACACTTCAGGTATAGGGTTGATAGATTCAGGGATTGACATCTCCTCGAAAAATGCACGGATTGGCGACAGGATAATCTTGAGTGGCACAATTGGCGACCATGGAATTGCTATTTTGAGTGCCAGGGAAAGGTTCGATTTCCAAACAAAAGTAAAGAGCGATTCTCAGCCATTGAATGGGATTGTCTGGGAAATCCTGAAAGTAAGCAAGAAAGTTCACGCTCTACGCGACCCTACAAGGGGCGGATTGGCCACATCTCTGAATGAGATAGCTGAACAGTCGGGGGTAGGGATAGAGATTGAAGAGGAGAAGATTCCTGTGAAGGAAGAGGTTAAGGGCGTCTGTGAAATGTTAGGTTTCGACCCCCTATATATTGCCAATGAAGGGAAACTGGTGGCTTTCGTTCCTGAAAGGGATTGCGCAAAAGTTTTAAATGTTATTAGAAAGAATAGATACGGAAAAGATGCTCAAATAATTGGAACTGTGGTTTCCAGGCACAAAGGGAGAGTTTTAGTAAAGACGAGCGTGGGAGGAGAAAGGGTCTTGGATATGCTTACAGGCGAGCAGTTGCCACGAATCTGCTAAAATTTTTCCATTGCATCTGAGGCAGAATGGATGGTGTTTATGTTCTTTTGATCTGGGTTAAAAGAAAAAGAAAAATTCGAATAGGTAAATTGAGGCCTCTTGAATTTGCAAGAGGCCTCTATTTTTATGTGGGTAGAGCATTGAATGGTCTGGAGAAAAGAATCAAGAGGCATCTTGAGGAAAGGCAAGAGAAATTTCTGGCATATCGATGATAGTATAAAATTTAATGGTGGGCAATTGTTTGGAGTGTCCCGACTTGTCGGGACTCGTAAAGTAATGTCATGCCGAACTTGTTTCGGCATCTCCTGACAGGGCATGATACGAGAGCAAAAAAAGACCCCCAAAGTTCTCAACACTAACCATATTGATTATTTACTTGATTACTCTAATATTTTGGGTATAATATAAATATATGTGTTGACATCATATGACTATAGAGCAAGAGCCATCTATTCTTTAGAGTGATTTAAAAGCAAGGGGGTAGATGAATGGAACTGGTAATTCCTGTTATGACTTTGCAGGATGCCCGGGCAGCAGTTGAAGGCGGGGCTAGACTGATAAG
>DATKVN010000069.1 GCA_035530055.1 bacterium
AGCACTGATAAAAGCAGTTACTACGGTTGAAATAGGAACTTTGAGAGGAGAGCCTGTGAACTTCAGTCAGATGGTTCTGGGAGAGGTTCCGGGAAGAGAAAAAATACAGAGGGCGCTCCTTGAAGAGAGAGGGTCGACATTAGAGGAGTTGTTGCAGGAACTCTTGAGAAATAGGCCGGACTATGTGCGAGAGGTTGTCTATTTCTATCAGGGAGTTCTAATTCCTGAAGGGGCTACTCTTTCTGAGCCTGAGAAGCAGTTCCTCCGCCAGAGTCTGGTATCCAGAACCCTGAAGGCTCTGCACGAAATTGCTCCTCCTGAAGTTAAAGTAAGATTGAATGTTGCTGCCGAGACATTGGCCGGGCAAATTGAAAACTTGAGAGAGGAATATGGTACGGTGTTATTGAAGCAACTGAAACAGCCGGAGAAGATGCGGAAACTGGCAAGGGCAGTCCAGGAAGAGATTAAGACTGCGGGATTGGCACTTGAGGTTCAGCCGATTGTCAATGCGGTTAAAAAGAACAGGGTTGAAAAGTTGTCACTTCCTGAAAAGGAGATAGTGCTAAGGGCAGTTATGAAGGCGAAGATATGGAACCATGGCTCATCCGTCTGGGAGGTTTTGGAGCAGGTCTTCGGAGTCGTTCCTGGCGAGGCAAGGATAAATGAAAAGGATATTGAATTAAATTATATACCAAAAGAAAACTACGAATGGTTAGAGCGAATTATAGCCGAGGAGAAAGGGAGAAAAGTGTTCATAAAGAGCCGGGCAATGGTACGCGTAAAAGATACTGGAAGAGAGAAGTGGCAGGTTGAGGTTATATTGAATGGAGGTTATAACACGCTGAGTGGTATGTTCTATCGGGCTCTCCACGAGTTAGTCTACGCGATGATTCTGAATGTCCAGGGAAGATTGCCGGTCGAGGGGCAGGTTAACCGCGAGCTCGCTGGTTTAATCAATTACTATCTGACTGCTGGCGGTATCTTTGAGAGACTTGATAAGGGAGTAGAATATACTTTAAGTCCTGAAATGATCAGGCTGATAAGGGAAGTTCCGGAGAAGGGCTTGAGCGAGGGAATTATTCCTTATCTCGTAAAAGCAATGCCCGCTCTGGTTGATAGGGTTTCTGAGATTTCTACCTTTGAGCCGATTGCTGGTTATGAAATCAGGCCCGAGGTCATGGAATTTCAGGGCATGAAAGTCATTGCTTTGGATATGCAGGCACTGTTTAATGCGCAGGTTAGACATGGCAAGGTAACCGTTGAGCCAAGAAGCCCTGCAGCATTCAAAGTGATGGAGAATATGGTAAAAGTTGCCGGGAAAGAAGGAAAGGGCGACAAGATTAAGTTCGCTTTCGTCTCCAATGTCAGAGGCTTGAGCAAAGAAGTAATGGAACAGATGCTTAATGACTATATGCTGGATTATGGTTTGTCGCCGGAAGTTGTCCGGCAAATCATAGATAAGGATTTGATACTGGATAGACGCACTCTAAGGCAGACTGGCAGACGAATAAATACAAGAGACGTGTATGATGCAATTAAAAGGGCCCTGGGAAGAAAGACTGAACAAGTCGGTGGAATAGAAGTGACCATCCTCACTGACAACAAGGATAGATGGACGAGGAAAAAGATGGAAGATGTCCTGTGGGTCATCCTGGATAGACCTCACAAGGGAGAGATGGTCTCCACGGCTGTCGGACTTGTGGTCGCTATTGAAGGCGGAGTCTCTTCGTGGCTGAAGGCTTTCATAGAAAAGAAATGGGATAAGGAAGAAGCAGAAAAATTGCTAAGGATACTTGGAACAGAACGCACATTCTTCGTGCCGGCTACGCCAGTTTCCAGAACATATTTAGACCGCATGGAAACGGAGAGGAAGATATACAAGACCCAGGCATAATAATGTAGCGGCAAAGCGTAAGCTTTGCTTTTATTTTAGTCCCGATGAATCGGGACAGCTACAGAATTTAAATTGTTGACAATTATATTTTTTTGTGGTAAATTATTCGAATATTATAGAAATTCCCGCCTATCGGTTCTACGTTACATTGGGACGATTGGGCAGCCATATACTACTGATTATGTAGGCTGAAAGGGCCAGCCATGAAGCGGTTAATTCCGACATTCTTTAGACTCTTTCTTTTTTTGATTTTACTTTGTTCCTATGTTGAAGAAGCAAAAGGCCTGCCCGGGGATGCGCCCGAGGGGTCGGTATCTGTTGCCGATTTCGATGATTGTTCTAAGGATAATCTGGAGCCTTATGAGGCAGAGTCAACTCAAGGTTGTGTTCTCTCTTTTGGTTCGAATCGCCTGCAAGACAAGAAAGGTTTCTCGCTGAAACTCGATTACGACCTCAACCCTCCCAATAATAGCCTCAATGGCTTCCGCATTAAATTTAGGGAAAAAATCACTGACATCTTTGATGGGGTCGTATTCTATGTGAAAGGTGATAAGAAAGAGGGATTCACCACTAGATTCAATATAATTTTCAAGAGTAAGAAAGAGAGCGGAACCTACCCGGTAACGGGAGTGACCAGTTCCTGGAAACTGGTTCCCATCCTTTTTAGCGAAGTTAAAGGAATTAGTGACTGGAGCAGAATAAGTGAATTGGATATTCTTCTCGACTCAAAAATTGTTACCAATCTGAGAGGAGCTATCTATATTGATGATATTTTTCTCTCTCCGGGATCCGACCTGGAAACAAAGCAGGTTAAGTCATCAGACCTGGTTATAGGCGATTCTCGCACCGAGATACTGATAGATAATCTGAAGGGATTTCCTGAAAAGGTAGTAATAAAGAGAAATATTCCAAAGACAGAGAAGGAGTTTCTTCGGACTATAGCCAGGGATACCTGGGGGTACTTTCGGGATATAGTGGATAGGAAAAGGAATCTTCCTCTGAACTATATTCAGGTTGCGCCCAAAAAAGCAGTGGGTGATTATGTGAGCACTACAGATTTGGGTCTCTATTTTGTGTCAATTGTTTCTGCTTATGACCTGGGGTTCATAAATAAAAAGGAAGCGATAGAGAGAATAAAAAATAGTCTGGACACGGTGGAGAAGTTAGAAAAAGCGCATGGCTTTATGTATAACTATTACGATACAACCAGACTTAATCCCACGAGTAATTTTATCTCCTTTGTAGATAGTGGATGGCTTATGATGGGTCTAATCATCGTGCGCCAGGCTTTTCCAGAAGAGATGGGAGATAGGTGTACAAGGATAATCGATTCCCGCGACTTTTCCTTCTTTTATGACCGCGCCCAGGGACAGATGCGCCATGGGTACCATCTCGATAATAAGAGATATTCTGAATACCATTATGGGGCTTTCTATACTGAGGCGAGGGCAATCAGCTTGATGGCTATTGGCAAAGGAGATGTCCCGCCAGAGCACTGGTTCAAAATATATCGCACCTTCCCTAGAGAGTGGACATGGCAGAATAAAGTTCCCGATGGCACAGTTAAGAAATATTTAGGCATAGATGTCTTTGAGGGTTATTACGAATATGACGGACTGAAGATAGTTCCCAGCTGGGGAGGGAGCATGTTCGAGGGGCTTATGCCCACTATGGTAATTAAAGAGGCGGAGCTGGGTAAGAAGAATCTTGGTTTGAATAATTCAAGGTATGTTGAAGCACATATCAGATTTGCAAAGAAGAAGGGATATCCGGTCTGGGGGGTGTCCCCGTGCACGATTCCGGGGGAAGGTTATGACGCATACGGAGTAAAAGATATAGGGTTGAGAGGTTACGATGGGGGGGTTGTTACTCCACATGCCACCTTTCTGGCTCTGGAGCTTGTGCCCGAAAGGGCAGTTGCCAATTTGAAAAAGTTTCTCCAGGTTTATCCTGATATATATGGAGAATATGGGTTTTACGATTCAGTAAATGTTGAGACAGGGGAAATATCCAAGAAGTATCTATGTCTTGACCAGGCAATGGTACTGATTCCACTTAATAATTACCTTAACAAGGGAATAATCAGAAATAGGTTCCATAATGATGAGATTGGGAGGAGAGTAGAGTATCTGCTGGAGATAGAAGAATTCTATTGAGAGCATTTCTGTAGGGGACGGACTCTGTGCCGTCCCTTCCTTCGGGCGACCACCCCGATACATCGGGATGTCGCCCCCTACATCTTCATCTAATTCTTTTGGGTGGCCACGGAGTGCCACCCCTACAGGGCGACCACGGAGTGTCGCCTCTACATTATGGTGTGGGAAAAAATGAGAAATCGAAGTTTGCTTAAAAATTTTGCCATACTAATTTCGCTGAGCCTTCTTTTCCTCGTTTGCTTGGGTGAGAAGAGCCTGGCAAAAAAAGAAGAGGAGACTATTACTGTCTGGGCTATGGGTGCAGAAGGAATGAAGATTGCACAGATGGCGCGGAAATTTGAACAGGCTAATCCCGGAATTAGAGTTATTACCCAGGCTATTCCCTGGGAGGCAGCCCACGAAAAACTTATCACTTCTGTGGTGGGAGAGATTCCTCCCGATGTTTCCCAGCTGGGAACAACCTGGATGGCTGAATTTCAAGCTATGGGCGCCCTTGCTCCTCTTAATGAATTCATTTCCAGGTCGGAAATTATCAGCAAGGATAAGTTCTTCCCTGCTTCCTGGGAGACAAACCTCATCAATGGAAGAGTCTATGGAATTCCCTGGTATGTGGATACAAGAGTTATATTCTATCGAAAGGACCTGTTGAAAGAGGCCGGATTTGACCATCCTCCTCGCACCTGGGAAGAACTGGAGAGGATCGGAAAGGCTCTAGTTAAGGACAGGGATGGCGATGGCAAGATTGACCAGTATGGAATGGCGCTTCCGGTTAAAGATTGGAATATCCTGTCAATGTTCATCTGGGAGAATGGCGGCAACATTTTAACTCCCGACAATTCAAAGTCGGATGTGGAAAGCGAGGCAACACGAGAAGCTTTCCAGTTTTATCACCGGTTTTTCCAGGAGAATATTGTTCCCACTGCCGAGGCTGTAGATGTGGACCTATTCCATGCTTTCAGGACCGGGTTCTATCCAATTTTTATCTCCGGCCCCTGGATGATAGAACTCATACGGAATGAATTGGGGAAAGAGTATGAGGGAAGATGGGATGTGGCAATGATGCCCCGGAAAAAATTCCCCACATCATTTGTAGGAGGATGTAATTTAGTCGTTTTCAAAGGTTCAAAACATAAGGAAGCTTCCTGGAAATTTATCGAGTTTATGAGCCAACCAGAAATACAGGTAGAATGGTATAGAATCATCACAGACCTTCCCGCAGTTAAATCTGCCTGGCAGGATCCCTTCTTCAATGATAAACCGATGGTGAGAGTTTTTGGGGAACAACTCAACTATACCAAGTCTCCTCCCAATATTCCAGAATGGGAACAGGTTGCTGATGCTATGCAGAGGCGTATGGAAGAGTTAATCCTGGGCAAAATGAACCTATTTCAAACATTGGGAACATTGACTAAGGACATTAATGAGATACTGGAAAAGAAAGAGAGAATGGCGAGCAAGGGAAAATTCTTCTTAAGTATTGGGGCAATTTTAGTGTTTATATGGGGACTTGCCTTCTTGTGGAAAAGGTATCACCGCAAGGTTAAGGAAATAGAAGTACCAGAGGAGGAGAGAATTTCTGGTGTTAAAAGAATCGTCAGTTCACTCAGAAAATATCATGTTCCCTACCTTTTCATTATCCCCTCCTTAACCATTCTTTTCGTCTTTCTTTTTCTTCCGGTTGTTGTCTCATTCATTACGAGTTTAACCGACTGGGATATCTATGGGCTTGCCAACTGGAAGAATATCTCATTCGTTGGATTTGAAAACTATCAGACACTTCTCCGGGATAAAATTTTTTGGAAATCCCTTTTTAATACATTTTACTTTGTAGTAGTTGGCGTTCCTTTTGCCATTTCCCTTGCTCTTCTGATGGCTATTGTTCTGAATGAAGAATTTATTAAATTCAAATCTTTTTTCCGTACTTCCTACTTTGCACCAGTAGTAACGACACTGGTTGCTGTAGCTGTGGTCTGGCGATGGCTGTATAATCCCGACTATGGTTTAATTAACTGGGTTCTGCAAACAGTAGGTTTACCTCCTCAGAACTGGCTTGGTGATACAAAGTTGGCTATGCCCTCTTTGATTGTTATGGCAGCCTGGAAGAATTTTGGCTATAATATGGTTATTTTTCTGGCCGGTCTTCAGGCGATTCCCGATACTCTCTATGATGCAGCCAAAGTGGATGGTGCCAGTTACTGGCAGAGATTTCGTTATATTACCTTACCTGGGTTAAGATCCACCACTTTCTTCGTTACCGTTACCACGATGATAGGGTTCTTTCAACTTTTTGGCGAGCCTTATGTAATGACAAAGGGAGGTCCGTTAAATTCCACAATCTCCGTTGTTCTCCATATGTATAACCAGGGCTTTAAGTTTTTCCGTATGGGTTATGCTTCTGCCATCGGCTATATACTCTTTGGTATTATTGTGGTTTTTACTATTTTGCAGATAAAACTCCAGAAGGCTGCCTATTAGGGAGTGTGAAGAGGAAATAGGTATTGCAAAAAATGGTAGCCGCAGGCTTTAGCCTGCGTGAAGTGTTCGCAAACTGAAGTTTGCGACTACCAAATTCTATTGAACGGTATCCGACCAGAGGTAGACAGTGATGAAAAGAGAACTGAACTTGGTAAAGATTCTTACATTGATTAGAAGAATATTTATTCATCTTCTTCTATTTGCAGGTCTTGCTATTACTCTGGCTCCTTTTATCTGGATGATTTCCACTTCATTTAAATCTAGTGAGAGTGTATTTACATTTCCCCCTCAGTGGATTCCCAAGCATCCAACTATAGAGCAGTACCAGGCACTATTTCGCGAGGTAAACTTTTTACAATTCTTTAAGAATAGCGTAATTGTCGCTTTTGGAATAACTCTATTTAGTCTCTTTTTGAACTCTCTCGGCGGGTTTGCCTTTGCCAAACATAAATTCCCGGGAAGGGAGAAGATATTTGCTCTACTTTTAGCCACTATGATGGTGCCAGGTCAGATAACGATGATACCTGTCTTTCTTATGTTAAAGAGCGTTGGACTAATAAATAGTTACTGGGGACTGATAATTCCCGCAGGAGCAAGTGCCTTTGGAATATTTTTGATGAGGCAATTTATTACTACCATACCTACCGACCTAATTGAATCGGCGAGGATAGATGGTTGCTCTGAGTTCAGAATTTACTGGACCATTATCTTGCCTCTCTGTAAACCAGTCTTGGCTGCCTTGGGAATCTTTACTTTTATGGGTTCCTGGAATGCTTTCCTCTGGCCATTAATTGTAATGATTAAAGAAAATATGTACACGTTACCTGTTGCCCTGGCTAACCTCAGTGGTCAATATGCAACAAAATTCGGTCTGCTTATGGCCGGGGCAGTGGTGGTGGTTATCCCTGTGCTTATTGTTTTCATTGTGGCACAGAGGTATGTGATTAAAGGAGTTGCCGTAACCGGATTAAAACAGTAGGGGCGACACTCCGTGGTCCAACGTAGGGGCGGGACTCTGTGCCCGCCCAGTAGTGGTGGCACTCCGTGGCCACCCGCTATGGAAGGGACGGCACAGAGTCCGTCCCCTACAGAATCTGATGTAGGGGTGGCACTCCGTGGCCACCCGCTATGGAAGGGACGGCACGCCGAAAAATCGGCATAAACTGCGTCCGTCCCCTATACACTACCCACAAAATGAACAGACAGGAAATTAGACTGAAAGAGGGAAGGTTTGTTCTTGGGGACAAGCCTTTCTTTTTATATTCTGGAGAGGTCCACTACTTCAGAATTCCCAGAAAAGAATGGAGAGACCGCTTAAGAAAGGCTAAGGCTACAGGACTTAATACAATCAGTTCTTATATCCCCTGGTCCTGGCATGAATTGAAAGAGGGGTCTTTCGATTTCATTGGAAAGACCCGTCCCGAACGCAACTTACTGGACTTCATTAAACTTCTGCAGGAGTTTGGTCTATATTTTTTTGCCAGGGTTGGACCCATAAGTAACGCAGAATTGGTTCACGAAGGACTACCCCACTGGCTTTTAAAGAGCCATCCCGAAGTCTATAGTAAGGGTGAAGGATTGAGTGACCTGCCCCATGTGACTCTGGTCTCCTACCTGAATCCCACATTTCAGAAGTATGTAAAGAGATGGTACGAGAAGATATTACCCATTATCGCCAAACACCAGGTCACAAAAGGAGGGAATATCCTCCTCCTCCAGCTATGTAACGAGATAGGTATGGTCCACTGGGTAAACAAGACTGCGGATTATAGCCGAACTGCTACTAAACTGTACCAGGATTTCCTGCGAAAAAGTTATGGTGAAATTAGTAAACTAAATAGAAATTACGGAACAGACTATAGAGACTTCAGTCAAATTGAACAACTGGATGGTCGTGCAGATTCTGACTGGAAGCCCGCGTTCTGGGACTGGGCAAAATTCTATCGTTGGTATTACGCCACATACTATCAATCTTTAGCCCGCCAGGCAATAGCCCATCAAATCACTCTCCCAATGGTAGCCAATATTCCACAATTTTACGATTTTGATGTTCGGGGCAGAGGAATCTATAGTCCCATGACCACCTCAATGTTCCGCGATTTTCCTCTCCATGTTCCTGAGGTGATATTTGGCGGTGCTTACCAGCCTCGTCGTTTGGATTACGATAACTTTCATGATATAGTACTCACTACAGAAGTAATGAAGATGGTCTCGTTTCCAGATGCGCCTACCATCTGTTGTGAACTTCAGACGGGAATGCTACGGGGTCGTCCCAAAATCCATTCTGCTGATGTAGAGTTGCTCCTGAAAGGTTCTATAAGTCAAGGGTTAAATGGAGTAAATTCTTATCTGTTTTGTGGAGGCACAAATCCGGAAGGCTTAGGAGTCTTTGGCTCTTATCACGACTGGCAGGCACCCATTTCTCCAGAGGGAGAAGAGAGGCCGCACCTTGAGCCTCTAAAATCTTTCGGTAAGTTTATCAACACATTTGGAGAGAAGTTAGCATTGACTGAAAAGGAGTTCGATACTGTATTTGGATTCTATACCCCTTACTATGCTACAGAATACCTAAAAGGAAAATTTGCAGAAGAACTTGAGAAGAAGAGAGATCAACTCTTCTTTGACGGGGTGGCGAGACTACTTCAGCTTGCTGGAATAAACTATTCCCTGGAGGATTTACAAAGAAGTTCTATCGAAAAGCTTCTTTCTCATCCCACTCTCTGGGTCTTCTGTCTTGATTTTATGGATAGCCAGACGCAGATGAAGTTAGTCCAGTATGTGGAGAGGGGAGGCAGACTTATTGTCTTCCCCACACTACCTATAATGGACCTATCTTACTGGAAAAAAACCCTTTTACTGGATGGCCTGGGGATAGAAATTTCAGGAAAGCTGAGAGAGAATCTGGTTAAGGTGAAAGGCAGGGAGGTACTCGCACGAGGAGAGACGACAATTTTTCGTGTTAGTGAACGTTCGGATGCTATTGTTGCCAGAACCCTTGAAGGAAAGCCTTGCGGATTATTGAAGAGGAAGGGAAAGGGTCGGGCTCTAATTCTTGGTTTTGGAATTTCTCATGTTTTCGATTACCACATTGACCTAATAAAAGATTTCGCCAGCCAGATGGGCATCAAGCCTTCTATTGTAGTGAAGTTAGGGGAGGTTATGGCAACAGTGAGGAGCACAGTGCGAGCCGTAAACAACAGCAAATATGGGTTTCTCTTTCTTAACAATTATAAAGATGAACCTGAACATGTGAAAATATCACTGAGGATACCGGGAGAGAGGAGAATAACCAGTTTGCCCGAGAGAGGGTTGATATATGTTCCCCAGCGTTCCGCTTCGGTTCTACCGTTAAATGTTCCTTTATCAGAAAAGATTAAAATAAAATGGTCCACTGTAGAAATTTTAGAATATAAAGTTGGTAAACCAGTAACTTTATTAGTGCGAGGAACAGTAGGTGGGGATGCTGAAATTATACTCTCCTGTAAGAGAGCAAAAATAGCAAGAATTGATGGAAAGAGAGTTCCTTTCAATTATGTTGGTGGTTTATTAAAGATTCATTTTAAACCAAGCGGCAAGCAACAAAAATTATCCATCCAATTGTAATAACGTAGGGGCGGGACTCTGTGCCCGCCCAGCAGGGGTGGCACTCTGTGGCCCAACGTAGGGGCGGGACTCTGTGCCCGCCCATTATAGGGGTGACACTCCGTGGTCACCCGAATGTAGGGGTGACACTCCGTGGTCACCCGAATTAAAAGAAGACCGATGCATAGATGGCAAGATCTATCGAAACGCAGGAAAGCCATACGGTTAAGAGATTTCGAGTACAGTAATTCTGATTACGTGTATTTCATAACAATTTGTGCAAGACATTTATCAAGTCCTTTTTTAGATTGTGGTTTAGCTCAAGAAGTATTGAAATCTCTTCTATCTTTGAGAGAGGAAGGGAGGATTTTTCTTTACTGCTACTGTTTGATGCTCGATCATTTACACATCGTTCTATCGCCACGGGTAAGTTGTGAAGGAGAGTGTTCCGAAGACCTTTCAAAGATACTTGGAGATTTCAAGAGCTATACAACGAGGCTGAGCTGGAAGCATGGTATAAAAGGCAAACTATGGCAGAGAAATTTTTATGACCATATCGGAAGAAAAGGAGAAGATTTAATAGCTATCTGCAATTACATTCTCGCAAATCCAGTAAGGAAGGGGTTAGTAGAAAATCCAGAGAATTGGTCGTATTCTGGTTTGCTCGACCCATTGCCCATATAATGTAGGGACGACACTCTGTGGTCGTCCGAAAATATGGGCGGGCACAGAGTCCCGCCCCTACGATTCCAATGGGACGGCATGCCGAAAAATCGGCATAAACTGCGTCTGTCCCCTACGGTCATGATGGGTGGGCACAGAGTCCCGCTGCTACAAAAGGAAAAAAGTAATGGAAGAAGAGAAAAAGTTCGAAAATCCATATGGTTATTTTACCTCTGATGGGAAGGAGTATGTGATTACCCGTCCGGACACTCCTCGTCCCTGGGTCAATGTAATCTGTCCTGGCGATTATGGATTGGTCGTCTCCCAGGCGGGAAGTGGTTTCAGCTGGCGTAGTGATGTGAAGTTGAATATGGTTACTCGCTGGGAACAAGACCTGCTCAAGGACGATTGGGGAAAATATCTCTATTTAAGAGATGACGCTTCGGGTGATTACTGGTCACTTGCCTGGAAGCCGGTATGTAAACAACCCGAAAGTTACCAGTGCCGTCACGGGATAGGATATACCACAATTAATTCCCTTAATAACGAGATTTCCAGTAGCTTTACAATCTTCGTTCCCCCGGATGAGCCCCTTGAAATCTGGATGGTGAAGTTGAGAAACGAATCTTCCAGAAAGCGTTCCTTAAGTCTATTCAGCTATTTAGAATGGCGTCTGGGTGCAGTGACAGATAGTCATAGAGAATTTCACAAAATTTTTATTGAAACAGAATATATGAAAAAAGAAAGTGCTCTTCTGGCAAGCAAGCGCTTGTGGGAACTTGGAAATAGACAGGGACAGCAATGGAATATGGACTGGAAGTATCTTGCCTTCCATTCTTCCAGCATTAAACCCAACTCTTTTGTAATCAATAGAGAATCTTTCCTGGGAAAGTATGGCTCTTTAGAGAGTCCTGCCATCTTGAAAGGAGGCTCCTCCCCCATAATCCCGCTCGCTAAAGGAGGTTCCTATAAGTGGGTTGATCCCATTGCAAGTCTACAACTCAATATCCAGCTTGAAAGTTACCAGGAGAAGACAATCATCTTTACTCTTGGTTGCGCCAAAAATAGGAAGGAAGCGTCATCTCTAATCGCAAAGTACAGGAAGGTGGAGAATGGAGCAGAGGCCTTAGAGAGAACAAAAAGATTCTGGGAGAAATATCTAAAAAGCCCACGGGTCCAGACGCCGGATGAAGGCTTCAATTTTATGAACAATACCTGGCTTAAATATCAGGCCCTCTCGGCGCGGCTCTGGGGAAGGACGGGATACTATCAATTGAGCGGGGCATACGGTTTCCGGGACCAACTTCAGGACAGTCAAATCTTTCTTCCTTTTGCACCGGAATCGACCAGGAAGCAGATTCTTCTCCACGCCCGACATCAGTTCAAAGATGGCACAGTCTACCATTGGTGGCATCCTCTTTCCGGAGAGGGAAGAATTACCGGGAAGACTGACGACCTACTATGGCTTCCTTATGTAACAATTAATTATTTGAAGGAGACAGACGATTTTACCATCCTTTCTCAAAAGGTTCCCTATCTTCCTGAACCCGGTAAAACGAGTAAGGGGAGAGGCCAAACCGATACATTATATAATCATTGTAAAAAAGCAATAGAAAGAGTCTTCAAGAGGTTCAGTCGGAGAGGACTTCCTCTTATTGGAGAGGGTGATTGGAACGACGGGATGTCTGCTGTTGGCTGCAGGTGGAAAGGGGAAAGCATCTGGCTGGCACATTTTCTTTACGGAATTTTGAGAGATTTTGCCGAAGTCGCAAAAAGAAAGAAAGATAAAAACCTTGCCCGAAGGTATATCCAGAAAAGCAAAGTTTTAAAAGAAAAGATAAATAGGTATGGATGGGACGGGAGTTGGTATATTAGAGCTACAAAAGATAGCGGCGCTCCCATAGGGAGCTCCAAGTGCAAGGAAGGAAAGATATTCCTCAATGCGCAGACCTGGGCAGTCATAAATGGCGTAGCTCCCCAAGAGAGAGCTGAGAAGGCTATGGAATCGGTGGAAAAAATTCTGGGAGCAAAGTATGGGCCGCTCATTTTCTATCCAGCCTACTCACAGCCAGATGAAACCATAGGTTACCTTACCCGCTATGCGCCCGGCGTAAGAGAGAACGGAGGCGTATATACCCATGCGGCCGTTTGGGCAGTGATAGCAGAATGCATAATGAAAAGACAGAAGAAGGCCTGGCAGTTCTATCTAGGGATATGTCCAGTCTATCGGGGAAACGATTCCGAGCTATACAAGGCTGAACCCTACGTAACCCCAGGCAATGTGGACGGTCCTGCTTCACCAAATTTTGGTCAGGCTGGCTGGACATGGTATACCGGTTCTGCTGTCTGGATGTGTAAAGCGGGAACGGAGTGGATTCTGGGAGTAAGGGCGACATTTGACGGTTTAATTGTTGATCCTTGCATTCCCCGGGAATGGAAGGGATTTAAGATGGAGAGGAGATTTCGGGGAGCCACGTACCAGATAGAGGTGGATAATAGTAGAGGTGTCTCTTATGGAGTAAGAGAAGTAATCGTGGATGGGAAGAAAGTAGACGGAGGTACAGAAGTCCTTCCTTATGCAGTCATTCCAGTTTTTGGCGACGGAAAAACTCACAAAGTTGTAGTCAAACTCGGTTAAAACAAAATTTTACAAAAATTTTACAAATCTTTTACACGTCCGTAATATCTTTAGTATATACTATTAACAAAAGGAATATTCCGAAAAGGCAAACTCCGAGAGATCGGAGGGCGCAAAGCTCAGGGGCCAATGCAGGGAAGGCCTGAATCTGGGGCCTTCTAAAGTTAGGTTTTCCTGTTCAGTCTGCCGAGCTGCCGATAACGCTTTTATAAACGCTATAGGTAGCTCGGCTTTTTTAATATATGCATAAGGTTGAATTAAATTTTTTACAGGGGGAGGTGATGCACAATATCAGCAAGTCCATTTGTGTTTAAAAAATCTATTTGAAAAGGAGATGAAAAAAGATGAAAATGCGAACTATGAAGACTATTTGGTTATCAGGAATGCTAACGCTGGTTCTACTTCTTGCAGGCTTGGGAACTTCTTTAGCAGTATTGGATGAGACAGGTACAGTTTCTGCCACAGCTACGCTGGGAGCATCTACCTCACTGTCAGTCCAGGCTAAGAGGATTAGCGACGACGGAGATGTTACCTCAGTCGATTTTGGTTCTCTACCTGGAGGTACGGGAAATAAGTTAGCTCTCCGTTATGTGGAAGTCCAGGTGGCGAGTAATTACGGAGCGTGGGAGTTAGAGATGTACACCGCCAACTTCACCGTTCAGCCTGATACTACCACTTGGGGATTCCAGTATGGTGGAATGAAAGGCTCGACTGCTGGTAATCGCACGGGTATGGTCTGGCAGGCCTATAGAGCAACCACAAGTGTATCTGATCCACCAGTTGCTCTTACTGGCTGGACATATCTCAAGGATAAGAAAGACGTAGATATTCCAGGAACAGGGCCTGACGAGAGCTGGGCCACTGCCCATAATGATGGCTACACTAACATTGCTTATGGCGGGCCAGATTATATGAATGTGGTTGAACCGGTCACTACAGGAGTTCCAGACACTGACAAGAAATTGATGGTCTATCTTGGTGGTCTTTTCGGCTCTGCAGCATCGGACTCGTATAGTACGGGAATCGTTTTTGATCTTTATCACGAATAAAAGAGGATGTAGCTAGAGAGCGAAGCTCTGCTTGAATGTAGGGGCGACACTCTGTGGTCGCCCAAAATAAGGGACGGCATGCCGAAAGGTCGGCATAAACTGCGTCCGTCCCCTACAGGAAGGGCAAAGCTTACGCTTTGTTTCTACAGAATCCGATTTATCCTGGAGGAGTTAATGTTAAGGAGAAATTTCTATCTCTTAGTGGCACTGGTCTTTCTCAATTTCTCTCCTTTCCTCGTTTATGCCGGGATTGGTGTAAAGCCGACAGTGACCGAGCTTAGCCTTTCCCCGGGAAAGAGGAAAGCAGGGACTTTTATCGTATTAAACGATGGAGATAAGGCTGTCAAGGTGAAAGTGGACCTGGAGAATTGGGGGAGAAAAGAGGAAGGAGTTGAGGTTGATTCCTGGCTTAAGGTTAAACCGCGTGAATTCGAACTTGCTCCGGGAAAGGTAAGAAAAGTGAAATATAAGATAGAAGTGCCAGAAGAAGCTAAGGGTGAAATGATGGCAATGGTCTTTTTCGGTTCTCTTGCTCCTGCAGGCGGTGGAGTAGGTATAAAAACGCGCTTTGGAGTAAGCATTTATGTAGCTATTAAAGGAACAGAAGTTATAGAAGCTAATATTGAAAAGTTTGATGTGGCGAAATATGCTGGCGAAAACTCAGATAATTACGGAATCAATTTTGGAGTGACTGTGGAGAATATGGGCAACGTCCATATTCGACCTAAAGGGAAAGTGACTGTAGATGACAAAGAGGGCAAGAGAATAAAGGAGGTAGATATCTTCTATGGCTTTCCAGTTTTCCCTCGGGCTAAGAGAACATTTCCAGCAATCTGGAAAAGAGGAGTGCTTCCTCCAGGCGAATATAAGGCGAAAGCTACTATCAACTATGGTGAGCTTTATGGTCTGAAAGATAGAATTTCTTCGTATGAGGCTCTATTTTCCGTAAATGGACAGGGTAAAATATCAATAGAAGGAAGAGAGAATGATTAAGAGAATTTTGAACATAGCTACCATCTTGAGTTTACTCCTTTCGTTATGTGGAATCGTCTTTGCCGGAGTTGACCGCACAGCTGAAGTGACTGTGAATAGTGTTGTGGAGCAACCCACTGCTGGACCCGTTCTGGACGATTTCAATGATGGTAATAGTCGCAACAACTGGTGGCATGAGACTGGCTCATTTTCTGATGGGGGAGCAAGCTGTGTTGATTCTCGGGATGCGACTTCTCCCCAGGAAGGTCTATTCTGTTTGAAACTCGATTATGATGTCTCTGCTTCAGCAAGTTATGCTGGTTACTGGAGTCTGTTGGGAGGGGAAGACCTAGGTGGCTATACTACTATCTCCTTCTGGGTTAAGGGAACAGTTGGAGGAGAGTATTTTAAAGTAGAACTTAAGAATAATAGCACTGACGATGATCGTAATCGTGCAGCAGTCTATGTTACTGATTATTTAGATGGCGGAGTAACCACCAGTTGGCAAGAGGTAACCATTCCTTTCCATAACTTCGTTAATCTTGACGGTTGGAGTAATATGATAGAGTTGGTCTTTGTTTTTGAGAATTCCCAGAGCGTTACTAACGAAAGTTCCACTCAAGGGACTATTTATATAGACACAATATCATTTGGCAGTTCCTCGGTAAATGAGGTTAGAATAGACTATTTCGGAGATAAGTTAGGAACTTGTGCTCTTGGTGGCAATATGGGAGATATGCCTACTTTAGATTTTACCCATTCGTTTACTACTGAGCAATACAGGTCTTCCCCATCTGCTTTGAAGTCTTCTTACAATGTAACTGCACCGGGTTCCTGGGGGGGCCAGTTTATAATATTCGGTGGTGGAGAAGATGGCTGGACTGAAATTCCTCACGATTTCAGCGACTATAATTATGTCACCCTCTGGATAAAAGCTAAGTCTGCAACTGAGAATCCCAAGATTTTAAAGGTAGAAATGGTGGACCGTGCCAATCCGCCTTTTCCCGAGCCTGTTTTTCTGAGAAAGATAAGTAGTACCGACTGGCAAAAGTACACCATTCCTTTGAGCGCATTCGCTGGACTGAATAAGAATAACATAAGTAAGATGACTTTCGTTTATGAGGCTTCTAGAATAGTTGCTGATGGAGGCAATAAGACCGGAGTTCTTTATATAGACAATTTACAGTTTCAGTTTGAGAAATGAGAAAATCTATTTTGAGGCAGATACGTAAAATGTTTGAACCAATTTCCCAGAACATGCTGGCTAAAAGATCGCTTTTGAGCTTCCTATTGGTAGCTACTATTCTGATAATGGCAGGGAGCTCAACGGTGTCGTATGGACAGAGTACTCTGTCAGTTCAAGCAAAAAACGTGAGTAACGATAGTGATGCTGCCTCGATAGACTTTGG
>DATKVN010000070.1 GCA_035530055.1 bacterium
CTTTCCTCCTCCTTGCATCGTTCTACCACAATTCAAAACTCTCCCTCCCTTTCGGGAAGACTCCAACACGATTTCAAATTAGAGGGACAAACCTCTACATTACCTATTAATTATTTTTGTTCCTTTTCCTTTTCCTTTTTCTTTTCTTCTCGGTATTCCTCGATTATTCTGAATAGTTTCTTCATATCGAAAGGTTTGTAAAGAAATGCGAGAGCACCCTCTCTCAGTGCCCTTCCCACAAATTCATCCATTGAATAAGCACTCATCATTATTACCCCTGTTCCTGGATTCATCTCCTTAATCCATTCCAGGGTCTTAATACCATCCATTCTGGGCATTTTTACATCAAGAAGTATGATATCAAAATTTGCCTTGGGAACCATATTTAGTGCTTCATACCCATCCCCTGCGGTGACTACTCGATATCCTTTGTTAATCAGAATATCTTTCAAAGTTTCCCTGTCTTCCAACAGGTCATCCACAACCATAATTAGGGTTTTTCCTAAAGCTCCCTCAATGGTGTGAAAGAGCTTCCTCATGTCAAAAGGTTTGTAGATAACTGCATAAGCTCCTTCCTCAATTGCCTGCCTCAACAATTCCTCTACTGAATACCCGGTCATCATTATCACTACCGCAGAGGGACAAGTCTTCTTTATTTCCCTGAATGTCTCTAAGCCGTTTATGCCTGGCATTTTAACATCCATAAGAATAATATCGAAAAACTTCTTCTTTGCAAATTCTATAGCCTTATACCCATCCTCAGCCAGCGTAACAACATAACCTCTATCTTCAAAGATATCATCCAGAGTTCTCAAAGTTTCCACCTCATCATCCACAATTAACAGGTTAACCTTTTCAGCCATTTTTCCTTCCTCCCTATTTATTTTTTCATCACCCCGATATTTATCAGGGAAAGGGCGACCATCCCGATAAATCGGGACACCGTTTACTTGGGTTTTGGAGTGTGAAACGAAAGTTTCACTCTCACCCAGGTCAAGCTTTCGCTTGACACTCCAATTCTACCGCTACATTCCGTAAGTCTCAGTTCTATTCCCCCCCTGATTTTTCGCTTTATACATTGATTCATCAGCATGTTTTATTAGGATATCCAAATTGTTTTTGAGGTCGTATTGAGCAACACCTATACTTAAGGTTGTCTCATCGAACTTACTTTTCTCAAAAGCCTTTCTAATCCTCTCAGCTACTATTGTTGCATCTTTTTTGGATGTTTCTGGCAGAATCACAGTAAATTCATCCCCCCCATAGCGAAATCCCCAATCAACTTCCCGGATTTCCTCGGAAACTATTCTTCCCACTCTTTCCAGCACCCTATTTCCAGTCAGATGACCACGGGTATCGTTATAGGCTTTGAAATGGTCCACATCAAACATCAATAAAGAAAGGGGAAGCTTGTAGCGTTTAGCCCTGGCTGTCATCTCTGAAAGTTTTTCGTAAAAATGTCTGCGATTATATATTCCTGTTAAATCATCAGTAATCGAGAGTTCCTCTAATCTCCTGTTTGCCCTTCTCAACTCGTCTTCCGCTTCCATCTTATCCCAGGTAAGTCTTTGCTCTCGCAGGGCACTCTTTATTGTCCACTTAAGTTGTCCAGGGTCACGTCCTCCACCCTTGACGACGAAACCATAAATCTCTTCTCTCATCTCAATAGCTTTCAATGCTGTTTCCAAAGAAGCATGTCCCGTAACCAATATAATATAAGTGTTTTTGTCTATCGCCTTGATTTTCTTAGCTAATTCCAAACCAGTGATATCGGCCAGTCTGAAGTCGACCAGAACCACATTGAAGAACTTCTTTTTAACTTCCTCAATTGAAGCTGTTCCTGTTTCCACCTTGGAAACCTTATAACCATCATCCTCGAGGATATCAGCGACTGTCTCTCTATAATTTGCATCGTCATCCACTATTAATATCTCAACCTGTTCTTCTCTTCCGAATTTTTTACCCAAGTCACGAACTTTCTGGATAGCTTCTAACATTTTTTCCACATCAATTGGCTTAAACAGACAGGTATAAGCTCCCTTTCTGAGAGAATCTTCTACAAATTCCTCCATAGAATAGGCAGTCATCATTATTATTCCCGCTTCCGGTCTAAATTCTTTAATCCTCTCCATGGTTTTGATGCCATTCATCCCGGGCATCTTTATATCTAAGAGAATTACATCGAAACTACCTTTTTCCGCAAACCCCGCCGCTTCATACCCATCTTTCGCCAGGACGATCCTGTATCCCCTCCCAGCCAATATATCCTTTAAAGTTTCCCGATCTTCTACTCTATCATCTACTATTAGAATTACAGGTTTTTTCAAAGCTTCCTCAACAACTTTTATGACTTTTTTAACATTAAACGGTTTATAAATAACAGTATAGGCGCCTTCTTCTATAGATTTTTTCACCAATTCCTCTTTGCTGTCTGCGGTCATCATTATCACTGCAGCAGTGGGGATAATTCTCTTTACCTCTTTGTAAGTCTCCAAGCCGTTTATGCCTGGCATGCTTACGTCCATAAGAACAACATCAAAATATCTCCTGTTTACTAATTTAATCGCTCTTTGTCCATTTTCTACCATAGCCACATTATATCCCCTGTCCTGAAAGATATCGCCTACTGTTTCCAATATGCTTATGTCATCGTCCACAATCAAGAGATTGACATTTTTAGCCATTCCTTTTCCTCCTACATTTTCATGCGGAATTGTAGGGGACGACCGCCGTGTCGTCCCTTGGTCGGCCACCCGATACATCGGGACATTTTTTCATTTAGCCAGTGGTAAACTAACAATAAAAGTAGTTCCTTGCTCTACTCGGCTTCTCACCTTAATTTTTCCTTTGTGTCTCTCCAGAATTCTCTGGACTGCTGCCAATCCCAGCCCGGTGCCTTTGGTTTTAGTACTAAAGAAAGGAGTAAACAATTTCTTCATATTCTCAGGAGAAATTCCACACCCTGTATCAGTAACCTCCACCTGGGCCATCTCCTCTTCAATGTAACTGCGGATTTTAAGTGTTCCTCCCTCCGGCATGGCCTGCCAGGCATTGTTGATAAGATTTATGAACACCTGACGAATCTCATCCGGGTTTACAAGAGTAGGAGGAAGCTCTAAAGAGAGATCTATCTCCACCTTCACTGTTTCAGGAATGGAGACAGCCGATAGGGAATCCTCGATTATTCTATTGAGATCTAAGGGTTGAGCCATCGGCGGCCTGGTCCGGGAAAAGCCCAATAGGTCACTAATAATTTTGTTAGAAACAACAATCTCTTTCTCGATAATTCCAATGTGTTTTTGAATCTTGGGGTCCAGTTCTTTTCCAAAAGACATTTCAAACTTTGTTCTAATATAGTAGATAGCATTGTTAATCACGCCCAGTGGATTGCGAATTTCGTGACCAACTACCGAAGCCATCTGGCCAATCGCAGCCAGTTTTTCACGAAGAACCAGCTGCTCCTGAAACTCTTTCAATTTCTTAACCATAAAATTGAACGTATTTGCCAGAGTAGAAATTTCGTCACGCGTATTAACCTTTACCTCATGACTAAAATCGCCCTCTCCCAATTTCTCTGCCCCGACTATCAATTCCAGGATCGGACGGCTCAAGCTTTTTGCCAAATAGAAGGCTATGAACACCGACCCCAAAATGCTGAGCGCTATCCACAAGACGGCATTCCTTTTCATACGGGCTATAGAACTATAAGCTTCACTCTTAGCCTGCTGCATAATTACTCCCCAATCCAAACTTTCTGCCCAGGCATACGCTCCCACCATTCCTGTCCCGTTCTCATTAGGAAATCCTTCACCTGAGACATCCACACCAATAGGTCCCCCAATTTCAGTTAAAGCTTGCCTGACAATAAGAAGTTCAGTCGCTTTCTCAAAATTTATCGCCCTTTCTGATTCCGGGTGGAAAATCGTTCTGCCTTCACTATCTATCAGAAAAGCAAATCCCGTCTTTCCAATTCTAACCCCACCAATCTTCCGCCAGAGCTTACTTAAAGTCGCTGTAACAAAAACATATTCATACTCAGCCTCAAGAGGATAAACCACATTTATGCGCGGTAGATCGTCTTCATAATAGATATCCCCCATCTGAGGAACCCCTGTCATTTTGGCTTCGATAAAAGCTGGTTCCTTGCTTCTACTGATTAGTCTGGAGGACTCCTGTAGGAAACTTGGATTATGCGCTTTAATCACTTCATCACCCTTTTTATCCAGCATGGAGATGAGAATGAAATCCTCATAACGGGAAAGAACGGAAAGCAGAACCTTCATTTTCTCCTGCCAGGACATCTTGGGAAATTTTTCAAAAGCCAGAACAAAAGCCAAGTCTAAATTAAGTCCTGAGACATAGTCATCAATATCTTCTGCTATCGCTTGCGCCAGTTTGCTGTGAGTCTCCAGAACCGAAACCTCTAGAGCTTCACGGTTAATATTAATCATCCTAATTCCCTGAATGAGTAAAGGCACTACTACCAGAAGTGTCATAATTAAGGCGAACTTGTGAAACAATCTGACCTTTTTTATCATTTCCATCCTCCGTTAAAAATACGAATATCTAAATTCATTTGGAGTCCTTGCGAAAGCAAGGTCATTTCCCTCCCTTTCGGGAGGACTCCAAAAGACTCTGGATTCCTCGCGAAAGCGAGGGTTGTTTAATCCTCCCTTTCGGGAGGACTCCAGCCTTTGATACTTCGCGTTACTTTAGGGAGATTATATCAATTTCTATCCTTCGGTTATACGCGCGCTGCTCCTCTGTATCATTGGGATAAAGTGGTCTATACTCTCCATAGCCTATTGCCGAAAGCCTTCTGGAGTCTACTCCCTGTTCAATAAAATACCGGATCACGCTAAAAGCTCTGGCTGTGGAAAGTTCCCAGTTAGAACGGAATTCTCCGCTTACAATGGGTTTATTATCTGTATGACCTCCAACCATTATTTCATTCGGCATATCTTTAATTACTCTGGCCACTGCGTTCAACACAGAAATTATTTCCGGCTTAAGCTCAGCCTTCCCCAAATCGAAAATGACAGGACTACGAAATATTACTTTTATTCCTTCCTTATCTATTTTTACATTAGCAAACTTCTTTAAGCGTTTCTCATCAATAAGCCCATACATCTCCTCTGTCACTTCTCTCTCCCTTGCCTTCTTAATTACTCTCTCCATATATTCCTTATTCACCTCACCACCCACATCTTTCTGAAGCGACTGGACTATTCTTTCAAACCTTACTTCACTTACCACAAATGAAAAAGCGTATAGAACGAGGAAGAAAATCATCAAAATGGTCATCAGATTGCCGTAAGGGATAACCCACATCGTAGCCTGTGGCGTAACTTCCTCTTCAGTTTCCAGTAAATGTCTGTGTTTATCTGCCATAATCCTTCTCCGTGTTAACCGCCCCTAACGGGCGCCCCACCAGCACACTGGAATCCTTGCGAAAGCAAGGTCATTCCTCCCTTTCGGGAGGACTCCACCTGTTCATTATGGAATACGGACAATGTTAATTTCTATCCTGCGGTTCTTAGCCCGATTATCCTCAGTATCATTGGGATACAGTGGTCTGTGTTCACCATAGCCCACTGCCGATAGCCTCTCAGGTTTTATATTCTCTTCTTCGATAAAGTATCTAATCACGCCGAAGGCACGAGCAGCTGAAAGCTCCCAGTTAGAGCGGAACTTACCCCCAGTTATCGACCTGTCATCAGTATGCCCCTCTACCAGAACAGCATTGGGTATATCTTTAAGAAGCCTTGCTATCTGCTGAAGAACCGGAATAGCAGAAGGCTTCAATTCACTTTCGCCCAGAGCGAAGAGAACGGGATTAGCCAACATTATCTTCACCCTCTGCTCACTCACCTTTACAGTGGCGAAACCGCGAAGCCTCCTCTCCTCCACATAATCTATCATCTTTTTGATAGCGTCTTCTTCTTTTTTTGCAAATACGTCTTCCCTCTTGCTAAATTCTATACGAATGGCTTTATGGATTGTCTTTTGAACATCAGCAGCCATCCTGCTGGTCCCAAATAACATCAGAAAGAAGAGCATCAGGTTGGTCATCAAATCCGAATAGATAGTTAGCCAGATGGGGCTTCTCCCTCTTCTTCTTATTTCTTTTTCTTCTGTTCTTAGAACCATTTTAACCCCTGCTCAATTAACTCTGGAGTGTGAAACGAAAGTTTCACCCGGTCAAGCTTTCGCTTGACACTCCAAGAATCTGGAGTCCTTGCGAATCGCGTAGGGGCGACCCTTGCGGTCGCCCGAATCTCCTCCGATTTCATCGGAGGACTCCAGTCTATTTTAAACCCTCCTGCGAAACTTATAAGCAAGGAATGCCTGTAATTTTCTCTCCACAATAAGAGGAATCTCTCCCTTCTGAATGGACAGAATCCCCTCAATCATTACTTCTTTAAGCAAGAGCTCCTCTTCGCTGTGGGCATTTAATTTCCCGGCTATGGGAAGGAAAATAAAGTTCGTTCCGAAAATCCCATAGAAAGTCGTTGTTACAGCAATTGCCATAGAAGCACCCATAGTTTTGGGGTCAGCCAAATTCCTCAGCACCTGGACAACCCCGATGAGTGTTCCTAAGAGTCCAAATATCGGAGCGTAAGTTCCCATTGTGCGGAAGATGCCACTAACCTGCTGATGCCTCCTCCTGGTAAAGATTATCTCCTTCTCCAGGTTATCCCGAATCATCTCAGGGTCGAGATTATCAATTATCATCTGAATCCCATCAATGAGAAAGTTATCTCTCAAATTATGGATTTCGTTTGCCAAAACCCCAATCCCTCCCCTTCTACCCACTTCCGCCAATCTAACCAAAGTCTCAATTGCCTCAGACGCAGTATATTTTCTCGAAGGAAACATTACCAATTTCAATGCCTTAGGCGCCTGTTTAAGAATTCTAAAAGGATAGGTAATCAAAGTGGAAGCAAATGTGCCTCCAAAAACCAGAATGGCAGCACTCAAATTGAACAGAAGTGACGTAATTTGACCTCTCGCCATAACATAATAAACGGCTCCACACCCCATAATAAGTCCAAGAATAGTCATTAAATCCATACTTGTGCCTCCCACGAATTAAATCTTTTTACCACGCAAACAATCCATTGGAGTAGCGAAACTTGTTTCGCGATAATAACGCAGAGCAAGCAAACGCACCGCAAGCGGTGCTACTCCAATTATTGGAGTAGCGAAACTTGTTTCGCGCCAATGTAAAGCTTTCACTTGACACTCCTCGTCACTGTGCCAGTTATCTTCCTTCCACTCCCTCTACCGGTGCTCGTGTCGAAGGTATTCCAGCCGTTCTCTTTTTCGCTACTGAACGCTGATACCACAAGAAGCCGGCTATTAACAATGCTATAATTACTGCTCCTGCTATCCAGGCAGTATTTGTTTTAACTTTCTCAACTAGTGTAGGACTTCCGGAAGGAGCCACGGGAGTTGGTGAGCGTTCTTCCTCAGGAGCACCGACTGTCCGCACAGCAACCTCCCCCGTCTCTTTTTCCACTACACCGGGCTCGCCAGCCTTCTTAGCTTCGCCTGGAGCTTCGAATGTAATCTTTTCCTCCCTATGCAATCGACGTACTACTTTAACAATTATCCGCTGGGCCTCTTCTATCTTCTGTTTTCCCACGGGCTTGCCCATCTCCATTTCCTGCCTGAGCATTGCCTGAGCACCCTTAGAAAGTTTACCCATAACTTTAGACTTAAACCCTTCAGTAGTTCCCCTCAGTGCTAATGAAACTGTCCCCAGGTCGACCAACCTTAAAACTATTTGAAAATTTAAGTTATCGAGGTTGGTAATGTCTTCGAATGTCACTATCTGTTTCCTGACCTTCTCTGCTAATTCTGGTTGCTTCTCCTTTAAAGATTGTAAGATATCCTCCCTGGTAGTTTTATCTGCTTCATCGATTATCTGCACTAACTGCTCCGTTCCTCCAACGATGTAACCAATCCTTCCTTTAATATCCGCTTCCATTGCATCTACCACATCAGGGGGCAATCCTCTTACCCTGGCAATCTTCTCAGTAACTCCTGCTTTAAGGTCTCGAGGAAGAAAAGCCATTACCTGAGTAGCTTCCCTGGGCTTTAAATAGGAGACAATCACAGAAATAGTCTCAGCTGTCTCATCTTTTAACAAGTAGAGGAGATGTTTTAAATTGTCCTGATTGATGAAGTCGAAAGGGCGAGAAGGCTTTTCTTCTTCTTTCTCACCAATTTTTTCTTTTGCTCTCTCAGGAACATCCAGTTCAATGGTAGTAGCAGCCGGACCAAAAATTTGAGCGGGTGGAGCAACCGCGCCCCCCCTTGGCCTACCTGTTTGGAAGATTCCGGCAAGTCCTCTAAGGAAAAATCTGATGGGAAAGAGAAGAAATAGAAGGAAAATAATAGCGAATAGTGGCCAATAAATTGGACTACTCTTTATAGTGGACCAGACAGTCCGGGATGGCTCACTGAAATGTTGCCTCTTTATTATCAGGTCATCTCCCCGGGCCATATCTAAACCCATTATCTCAGTAGCCACGGCCCTTACTGTTTCAATCAGTGTCTCCTCTATTTTCTCATCCATAATAATGGTAACTATCACTCTTTTCACAAAAGATTTTGGAAGCACCACTACCTTTTCATATTCTCTTTTCATTTCCCCACCAGGGAGAAGTTGCTCCGGTGAAGGAATCTTCTCTTCACCTAATTTCTCCCTCACCGGAACTCCCGGGAGAACGTATCTCTTTTCCTCCCGGACTACCTCGCCTGACTTCTTCTCCTGAATCCAGGTTTCTCTGGCCACCTCTGTAGATTCAGTTTCCGGCTCCACATTAACGATTACTATGAACCTATCTGTGCCCAGTATCTTTTCTAATAATCCTTTGAGCCTGTTTTCAAAACTTTTCTCTAAAGCTATTTTCTGTTCAATGATAGAAGCGAGTTCAATTGCAAAGGCACCAGTAGTAATCAAAATTGCCAGAATAAGTGGAATCCAGAACCGCTTTTTTAAACTGAATTTTTCCATTTTTTACCCCCTCAACAAAAGGAAACCGCAA
>DATKVN010000071.1 GCA_035530055.1 bacterium
CTGGGAGATCCTGAAGAACAGGCTCAAAAATTGGTGGAGAAACTCCGCCAGGCAAAAGTAGTCTGATAAAGGGAGAAAAAAATCCCTTTTACCCTTTGGGGAGAGGGTTAGGGTGAGGGGGTTTGGAGGAAATTTGGGTATCAAGATTCTTGAAGACAAATGTACAGGTTGTTCGCTTTGCGTAAAAGCCTGTCCCTTCGGTCTAATTAAGATAGTCTCCAGGGAAGAAGTGGGCAAGCCACATCCCAAGTATAAGAAAATTGCTGTGATTGGAGAAGGATGTAATCTTTGCGGAGCTTGCCTTGAGCCCTGTTCTGTTCAAGCCATATTGATTGAAAGGGAAGAAGCGAAACCGCGAGCCGATATCTCCCAGTATAAAGGCGTATGGGTCTTTGCCGAACAAAAAAAGGGGGAAATTCAGGGTATTGCCTATGAGCTTCTTGGAGAGGGAAGGAAGTTAGCTGACCAGTTGGGAGAGAAACTTTCCTGTGTGTTGTTAGGAGAGGGAATGGATGAGGCAGCTAAAGAACTTATAGCCTATGGTGCAGATAGAGTCTACCAAATTGAAGGCTCTATTCTAAAAAATTTCCAGGATGACCCCTATACTGATGTCCTTACTGATCTGATACAGAAGGAAAAACCTGAGATTGTTTTGATGGGCGCTACTGTAATTGGCCGTTCTTTTGCTTCACGTGTAGCAGCAAGGCTGAGCACAGGACTTACTGCTGACTGTACTGAGCTGGCTATAGACCCCAAGACCAGGCAACTTCTTCAGACAAGGCCTGCCTTTGGAGGAAACATTATGGCCACTATTACCACCCCACACAATCGTCCCCAAATGGCTACGGTCAGGCACAAAGTGTTTAAAAAGGCAGTAAAGCAGGAAAATCGCCAGGGAGAAGTCATAAAAGAGAGTGTAGAAGACAAGGAACTTTCCTTGAGGACTAAACTTTTAGATATAGTTCAAGACCTAACCCAGACCGTGAATCTCGCCGATGCCGATATCATTGTGTCCGGAGGACGCGGATTGGGAGGACCTGAAAATTTCCATATTATTGAAGAATTGGCCCGCACTTTAGGAGGCGCTGTTGGTGCCAGTCGAGCAGCAGTTGATGCCGGCTGGATACCCTATTCGCATCAAGTAGGACAGACTGGTCGCACTGTCTGTCCCAAAATATATATTGCTTGTGGAATTTCTGGAGCCATTCAGCATCTGGTGGGCATGCAGTCTTCAGAAATTATTGTGGCAATTAATAAGGACACTAATGCTCCTATCTTCAAAATTGCCACCTATGGTATTGAAGGTGACCTTTTCCAGGTTGTTCCCGCCCTAACTAAAAGGTTGAAAGAAGTTCTGAGTTAAAGTAGCTATTCCCTAAATTTACCTTTCTCTTTCCCACCATTTTAGACCATTTTTTTCTTGATAATTTAAGACGATTTTGATATATTATATAATAAATGTAGTGTAGGGCTTCATGCCCGTAATTTGTAATCGGGGAAAATGTACCTGTCACCATAAATGGGAGATTCGATTGTATTTTAAGAAACTGGAGATATTTGGATTTAAATCATTTGCTGATAAGATTACTGTAGATTTCGAACCGGGAATTACCTGTATCGTTGGGCCTAATGGTTGTGGAAAGACCAATATTGTTGATGCGATACGCTGGGTTCTGGGGGAACAGAGTGCCAAACAGCTTCGTGCTGGCAAGATGGAAGATATTATTTTTAATGGTTCCCGGACGCGTAAACCCGTAGGATTAGCTGAGGTTTCGCTCAGTTTAGACAACTCGCAAAATATCCTACCCATCGAATACCGAGAAGTCACTGTTACTCGTCGCCTATTTCGTTCTGGAGAATCCGAATACTACATTAACAAGTCTCCTTGTCGCCTTAAAGACATAACTGCATTATTCTTAGATACAGGGATGGGCACAGATACTTATTCTTTGATGGAAGATAAGAAGATTGATTTCATTTTAAATAGTAAGCCAGAGGAGCGCCGAACAATCTTTGAAGAAGTAGCAGGGGTAATGAAATACAAATGGAGAAGAGAAGAGGCGCTTCGCAAATTGGAGAGCACACAGGCAAATCTTATGAGATTGTCAGACATAATAAGTGAAGTGAAAAGACAAATCAATTCACTCGATTATCAGGCGAGAAAAGCGCGCCAGTACCAAAAATATAGAGAACAACTCAAACGTCTGGAAATAAGACGGCTCATGAAAAACTATACAAAAATAAAGGAAGAATTCACCCAGGGAGAAGAAAATTTAAGTTCACTTTCCTCTCAGGCGGAGAGGTTAAGTAGCGAGTGTAAACAGAAAGAGGATTCAACCCTACAACTTCGCCTGCAATTAAAGGAGAAAGAAGAAGAGCTAACCAAGACTCAGAGAGAATTATTTTCCATCTCCAGTGAAATTAGCCGATTTGAAGACAGACTTCTTTTGGGAAAAGAGAGGAAAGAAGAGATAGAAGGAGAAAAAGCACAACTGAGGGAACAGATAGAAGATAGTAATAATAAAATTACCTTACTGGATGAAAAAATTTCTCAAACAGAAAAAGACAGCGAGGAATTAATCAAACAACTTGATGAGACCAACACAGCCTTTTCTTCCAAGGAAGAAATTCTTCGCTCACTTACAGAGAGACTCGTTCATTTGAGTGGTTCTCTTGAGGAGAGAAAAGAGGCTCTGGTGGAACTGATGAATAAAACAGCTCAGGCTCGGAATCGGTTAATCAGTTTGGAATTGGACAGAAAGAGCCTACTTTCCAGAAAAGAGAAGTTAAATACTGACGAGAAGCGTAGGCGTGAAGATAAGGAAATTTTGCAGGGAGAAATCTCCAGCAAACAAGAGGAACTGAAGAAAGAAAATGAAAAATTAGCAGAGATAAACGAGAGGAATAATCTTTTAGTAAAGGAAAAAGACTCTCTTGTGGAGAGTCTTAAACAGACAATAAATAGGGTTAGTGAGTTACAACAAAAATATAGTCTTAGGTCAGCCCTTGTTCAATCCTCAAGCGAGTTGAATCAAAAAGAAGCCTTAGTGGAAGAGGTATTATCCAGAGGATTCCCCGGCATATACGGGGCTGTGAAAAGTTTTATCAGTTTCCCTCCTGAACATGAAGTGGTTCTGGAGAAACTTCTTGGTGAACGTCTACAATATCTTGTTTGTGAAGATACCCAGAGTGCTTTAGCAGTGATAGAATATCTAAAAAAAGAAAAGAAAGGTTACCTTACTTTTCTTCCTATTAAGGAATTGCCTGTCTCAAATCCCGGTCCGGTAATTCCCCAGGACGTTGTAGGGATACCCCTGTTGGAGAAAGTGGGATACGAAAAGAAATATCAGAAAGCGATGGAATTCCTTCTGGGCAACATTTTTTTAGTGGATAACCTCGACCGGGTCGACCCAATGGAAATGAGAAGTCGCCAGGAAGAAAAAAGTAAAAAGGAAATAATTTTTCTCACAAAAGAAGGAGATATTTTAACCTCTTCGGGGATTCTTTCTGGTGGCAGTCGGGAATTCTTAGAAGAGAATATTTTAATTCGCGATAAAAAAGTTAAAGAATTAGAGAAAGAAATTTCTCAATTAAAGGAAGAACTGGATAAGACAATTACCCAAAGAGCGAAATTAGAAGAGAAAATATTTGATGTAAATAGCCAGATAGAGAAAAATAATGCGCTCTCTCAGAAAGCACAGATTAATATTGCCCAGCTGGGAGGGGTGATTTCGCAGAAGGAGGAGCTTAGGAAAAGGCTCGATTCTGAAATTAATCTTCTCATTGATGAACAAAGTATCATAGGAAAGGATATTTCTACCGGCGCCACTGATGTTGAACAATTATCGAATGACCAGAAGGCGGGAGAGACATCCCAGAAAGAAATTCAGGAAATGATAAAAGAATTGGAAAAGGACCTCCATTCTGTTGTTGCACAGGAGAAAGAGGAAAGAGAAAAACTCATCGAGTTGAAGATACTCAAGACCCAACTTGAGGAAAAAAAGCGCAATCTACAATCTGAAAAGTCGCACCTGGAAAACGAGAGAGAAAGCCTGTTGAACCTGCTAGACCAGAGGAAAGAATCATTGGCTAATCTGGAAGGCAAGGTAACCGGTATAGAAGAAGTAAAGTTTTCCGGAGAAAAAGAAATATCGTCTCTTTCCGAATCCCAAAATAAACTGGAAATAGAACAGAAAAGATTACAAGAAGAGAAAGAAAAGATTAATCAGAACTTGCAAGAAGAAGAGACTATTCTGGGACAGAAGAAAGGCGAATTATCGAGGATTCAAACCGACTTAACCCAAGAAAAGATAAATAGTAACCGCCTATCTCTGGAGCTGAACCAAATTAACGAAAAGTTGACAGAAGAATTTAATCTTTCTTTAGACGAAGCTCTGCAGACGGTTTCCCAGTCTCCTGTTGATACTTCAGAGGATTATGTGAGGAGCATAGAGAAGTTGAAACGCAGCATTGAAACAATGGGGCCAGTTAATCTCGCTGCTCCTGAAGAGTATGAGAGACTAGATGAGCGTTACAAATTTCTTAAGAGCCAGGAGGAGGACTTAATTAAGTCATCGGAAGACCTGCACAAAGTTATAGGCAAAATCGATGGAACTACCCGTGCAAATTTCAGGAAAACATTCACCAGCGTGCGGAATAATTTCCAGAAAGTATTTACCCAGCTCTTCGAAGGAGGGGAAGCCGACCTAATCCTCGCAAATGAAGCGGATTTATTGGAAACAGGAGTCGATATTGTGGCCCAACCGCCAGGCAAGAAACTTCAGAACATCTCTCTCTTATCAGGAGGAGAAAAAACCCTCTGCGCCATCGCTCTTCTATTTGCTTTATTCATGGTTAAACCATCACCTTTTTGTGTTCTTGATGAGATCGATGCTCCGCTGGATGATGCCAACCTGCAGAGGTTTACTATGCTATTAAAAGAATTTGTAAATAAAACACAGTTCATCGTTGTGACCCACAACAAGAAGACCATGGAGATGTCCGATGTTCTTTATGGAGTCACCATGGAAGAGTTTGGCATCTCCAAACTCATCTCCGTAAAATTCCAAAAGCCGAGCCCCGCCTAAAAAATTTTCTGAAAAACATTGGTAGGGGCTCAATTCATCAAACCCTCACACCAAATAATTGGAGTAGCACCGCTTGCGGTGCGTTGACGCGAAACAAGTTTCGCTACTCCAAACGAACCAGGGGCTTGTCCCCGTAAAAATTACGCCCATAAAGGGCTACACTACTCACAAATTATGGACAGGGTGAAGATTTCAGATATATTTATTGACAATCTGGAATGGGATAGAATAGCAGACGTTGTAGAAAAATTTATTGGAAGTCAAAAAGCACAACAGATAATTACTGCTAATTCTTTGATGGTCAACTCTGTGGAAAGAGACCCTGAATTGAAGGGAGCTTTCCATAACGCCGGTCTCGTCCTTGCCGATAGCATAGGTATTGTTCGGGCAGCGGAGTTTTTAGGCTATGGAAAACTTGCGCGCATACCGGGCATAGAGTTAATGTTGAAGTTTTGTCAACTGGCAATTTCCAGAGGTTACTCTGTATATTTGTTAGGCTCGCCTGAATCCGTATTAAAAAAAGCAAGGGAGAATCTAAGGGAAAAATTTCCCGGGCTAAGAGTTGTGGGAATGCACCATGGATATTTTACAGAGGATGAACGCGATAGAATTTTGAAAGAAATCAAGAATCTTAAACCCCACTTCTTATTTGTAGGGATTGGAACACCTCGTGGAGAAAAGTGGATTTACCAGAACCTCGAGGAACTAAACGTTCCTGTTTGTATGGGGATTGGCGGTAGCCTGGATGTGATTTCTGGAAGGTTGAGAAGAGCACCCAGATGGCTTTGCCAGAGAGGATTTGAGTGGACTTACCGCTTGCTCCAGGAACCCTGGCGGGTTGTTCGCCTGCCTGGGTTATTATGTTTTGTCTGGAAAGTAATCAAACAGAGATTGAGAAGGTAATCTATCGATATGAAATATGGCATCATTTCTGATATTCATAGTAATCTTGAAGCATTGAATATAATCCTGGATTATTTGAAACGCACGGAAAAGATAGACAGATTTATCTGTTGCGGAGACATCGTTGGATATGGAGCGAAACCCAATGAGTGCACAGAAATTATTCGCCAGCTGGATAATTGCCACACGGTCGCCGGCAATCATGACTGGGGAGCTGTTGGTTTAGAAGATACCAGTTTCTTTAATCCCATTGCTTTGGCAGCAGTAGAATGGACCGGACGCCATTTGACTGAAGATAACCGAAATTACCTTAAAAACTTTGCCTCCGAGATAGAAGAAAATAATTTTATACTCGTTCACGGAAGTCCCAGGGACCCTATTAATGAATACATTTTTGAAAAAAGCACTTTCTTAGAAAATCTTCCCAGGATAAAGAAGAATATCTGTTTTGTGGGGCACACTCATGTTCCCTTATGTTTATATGCAACACCCTTGCAAGAGATTGAGGGAATTCCACTCGATGATGGAACGGTTCTGGAAATAAATCCATCTTATAAGTATCTTATAAATTGTGGAAGTGTTGGCCAACCCAGGGATGGTGATCCCAGGGCTAGCTGTGGGATTTATGATGAGGAGACAAATGTTCTCAGAATAAAGAGGATAAAATACGACATTGCCAAAACTCAGGAAGAAATTTTAAATGCAAAGCTTCCCCCAACTCTTGCTCTGAGACTGAGCTACGGCAGATAATTGACTTATAGAAATTACTTGACAAAAACCACCACATTTATTATTCTTTCAAGTGAGTCTTCGGGATAGGGTGAAATTCCCCATCGGTGGTGAAAGTCCACGAACTCCGATTTGTATCGGAGTCGAACTGTTGAAATTACAGTACCGACGGTTAAAGTCCGGATGGAAGAAGATTCCAATAAGGGATCTAATAATAAATAGTGTAGAAACATTCCTCGCTTAAGTAAAGCGAGATATCCCGAAGAAATATTCTTCGGGTTTTTTTTACTCAGATGAAGATGAATCCTGAAAGTGAATTACTGTTTATGCAGAAAGCGATAGCCCTTGCCAGGAAAGGTTCATTCAGGGTGAGCCCTAATCCCAAAGTTGGTTGTGTTCTGGTTAAGGAGGGTAAGATTATTTCCCAGAGGAGTCACCAACATTTTGGGGGTCCTCATGCTGAGATTAATGCTTTGAAGGAAGCAGGATTGAGAGCTAAAGGCTCTACTATGTATATTAATCTAGAGCCGTGTTGCCATTATGGCAAGACGCCTCCGTGCACAGAAGCAATTATCGAGGCGGGAGTTAAAGAGGTTGTTGTGGGAATGGTTGATCCCAATCCTCTGGTAAACGGAAAGGGATTAAGGGAACTGAAAGCAAAAGGAATTAAGATAAAATTGGGAGTGTTGAAAGAGGCATGTGCTAAACTGAATGAGCCCTACATAAAATATATCACCCGGGGAGTACCTTTTGTAATTCTGAAATCGGCAATGTCTCTGGACGGGAAAATAGCTACACCAAAAGGAGACTCCCAATGGATTACCAGCGAAGCATCCCGAAAATACGTGAAAACGCTACGTAACCAGGTGGATGCTATCCTGGTAGGAATAGATACTGTTTTACAGGATAATCCTGGGCTTTTGAGTAGTCGTTCTAAAAAGAGACCTATCAGGGTAGTCCTGGATAGCCACCTGAGGATTCCTTTAGATGCCCGGGTGCTCAATTCTCGGGCCCCCACCATAGTGGTTACTCAAAAGGGAGTAGATAAGAAGAGAATAGAAAATTTGGAAGCCAGAGGTATTGAAGTCCTCCAGATACCGAGATGGAGAAAACATCCCCAAAGAGGTCTTGACCTGAAGTTTCTAATGAAGAAATTGGCTAAAAGAGGAATTACTTCTATCCTCATCGAGGGTGGAGGTAAAGTCAATGCTTCGGCATTAGAGATGGGATTGGTGGATAAGATTCTCTTCTTCATTGCTCCCAAAATTATTGGTGGAGAGAAGGCGATTACTCCAGTGGAAGGCGAGGGAATAGATAGGATTGGAGAGGCAATAAAATTGAAAGATACTAAAATCAGGAAATTTGGCGATGATATTTTATTCGAAGGATATGTTTAGGCTGCAGGGATGAACAGATGTTTACCGGAATAATCGAGAAGATGGGAATAGTAGTAGAGAAGAGCCCCAATAGAATTACTATAGAAACCGAGTGGAAAGATTTAAAAGTGGGCGAATCGATTTCTGTCAATGGTGTTTGCCTTACAGTTGCCCAGAGCGATAATTTCAGACCATTGGGAAGATTCACTGCAGACTTATCTCCTGAGACTCTTAGCAGCACAACGCTGGACAGTTTAAAGGTTGGAAATAGATTAAATTTAGAGAGAGCGTTGAAATTAGGAGAACGCCTGGGAGGGCATTTCCTCAGCGGGCATGTGGATGATGTAGGAAAGGTTAGAGCAATTGTAAGAGAAGAAGGGGGAAAGATTTTCGAAATCACAACTTCTCCAGAAATTTTGAAATATATCGTTCCTAAAGGTTCAATTGGCGTAGATGGAATCAGTTTGACTGTAGTTCGAGTAATTAATGGCATAGGTTTTTCTGGCTCTATCATTCCCCACACCGAGAAGGTTACCACTTTTGGTTTTCTGAAAGTGAATGATTCAGTAAATATTGAAGTGGATATGTTAGCAAAATATGTTGAGAATTTAATCAACAAGAAAAAAGAGAAATCTGGTATAACCAGAGAATTTCTCTTAGAAAAGGGATTTCTATGAAGTTCAACACAATTCCGGAAGCGATAGAATATATTAGAAAAGGCAAAATGGTCATTGTTATTGATGATGAGGAACGGGAGAACGAAGGCGACCTGGTCATGGCAGCATCGAAAGTGACTCCTGAGGCAATAAATTTCATGGCCAAATATGGTCGAGGACTGGTCTGTCTGGCAATTGTTGGGGAAAGGCTGGATAAGCTGGGAATTAAGCCGATGGTGGCCAATGGCGTGGAGTTACGTGAGGCAGCATTCACAGTTTCTGTTGATGCCAGGAAAGGCACGACTACAGGAATTTCGGCTCACGACCGGGCAACTACAGTAAAAACAGTGATTAACCCCAGGACCAAGCCTTCTGACCTTTGCAGTCCCGGACACATCTTTCCTCTCCGCTATCAGGAAGGAGGTGTTCTGGTGCGTGCAGGTCATACTGAAGCAGTTGTAGACCTGGCGAAGCTGGCAGGTTTATACCCTGCTGGGGTGATTTGTGAGATAATGCATGAAGATGGTAGAATGGCCAGGACGCCCGAACTTTTCCGCTTCGCTAAAAAATATAAGATGGCTATTATTACTATTGCTGACTTGATTGAGTATCGCCGGCGAACAGAAAAATTCATAAAAAGGATAGCCACCACCAGATTACCTACAGAATTTGGCGAATTTAAAATAATTATCTATGAGTCCCTTCTGGACAATGAGCACCATCTCGCCCTGGTAAAAGGAGAAGTAAAAGGCAAGAAAGACATTCTGGTGAGAGTCCACTCTTCCTGTTTAACCGGGGATATCCTCCATTCCCTGCGCTGCGATTGCGGTTCCCAGTTACATCGAGCAATGGAAATAATTGAAAAGAAAGGTCAAGGAGTCATATTGTATATGAATCAGGAAGGCAGGGGTATTGGATTGGTGAACAAAATAAAAGCATACGAACTACAAGATAAAGGTTTAGATACCGTAGAGGCTAACAAAGTTTTAGGGTTTAAGCCAGATTTGAGAGATTATGGCATTGGTGCTCAGATACTTGCAGACCTGGGACTGTCCACCATAGCTCTTCTAACCAATAATCCTCGCAAGATTGTGGGAATAGAAGGCCATGGATTGAAGGTAACCAAGAGAATCCCCCTGGAAATAAGGCCCACCAGGGCAAATCAAAAGTACCTTCGGGTCAAGAAAAAGAAATTAGGCCATATGTTAGAAGTTTGAAATTGTAGCAGCAGAGCGATAGCTCTGCTAAATGTATGTAGTGTAGGGGCTTGTCCCCGTAAACATTACGCCCATGAAGGGCTACACTACATAGAATGAAGATAATGTAAGCAAAGGAGGAGGGAAAATGGCTAAAGTACATGCGGGAAAGATGATGGCGAAAGGAAAGAATTTTGGGATTGTAGTTTCCAGGTTTAATGATTTCATCAGCCAGAAACTACTGGACGGGGCTCTGGATGCTTTAAGGAGACACGATGCTGATGAAGAGCGGATTGAAATTTTTTGGGTCCCCGGTTCTTTTGAAATTCCTTGGGCAGCAAGGAAGATGGCATTGAGCAAGAAGTATGATGCGATATTGTGTTTGGGAGCAGTTATCAGAGGTGATACACCCCATTTCGATTATATTGCCAGTGAGGTGGCTAAAGGTATAGCACAGACTTCTCTTTCCACAGGAGTGCCCACTCTCTTCGGCATAATCACTGCTGATAATCTGGAACAAGCTATCAACAGGGCGGGAACCAAGGATGGTAATAAAGGTGCCCAGGCAGCATTGAGTGCAATCGAGATGGTAAATTTACTACCTATGATGGAATAGATAAAATAGAGCCGGTCTATTTGATTTAAAGGTGACAAATATGGGGCTACGTCGTCTATCCAGAGAGTATGCTCTGCAAATTTTGTATGCTATAGATGTTTGTAAATTGGAAGCAGAAGAAGCCCAGGAATCCTTCTGGAAGGAGCATAAATCTGGCAAAAAAGTTCTGGAGTTTGCCACAACTTTAGTTGAGGGGACAGTAAAGAATTTATCTCAAATCGATTCTTTAATTATTAAGTACGCTCGAAACTGGGATATACACAGGATGGCTTCAATTGACCGTAACATTTTGCGCCAGGCCACCTTCGAAATTCTCTATCTTCTGGACATACCGATAAATGTGATAATTAACGAAGCAGTGGAGGTGGCAAAAAAATATTCTACTGAAGAATCGGGGAAGTTTGTTAACGGAATTTTAGACAAGATAAAAGAAGCCCGTAGTGCGAAAGATTTGAAGGAGTGAGGTTATGGGGAAACTCGAGGAAGTTAAAAGAAAAGTGGAGAAATTAAGGGAAGAAATTCGCCACCACGATTATCGTTATTATGCTCTTAACCAACCCGAGATTTCAGATAAAGAATACGATGATTTAGTAAAGAAACTAAACCAGTTAGAGAAACAACATCCCCAGCTCATCACTCCCGATTCACCCTCCCAAAGAGTGGGAGAGAAACCACTTATAGGTTTCAAAACGGTTAAGCACCGGGTTGCTATGCTTTCCCTCGATAATACCTATTCTTCTGAAGAGATAGAAGAGTGGGATAAGAGAGTTCACAAGGGATTGTCTGACGAAAAGGCAGAATACGTTGTGGAGCTGAAAATCGATGGTGTAGGTGTATCATTGACATACCAAAAAGGCGTTTTCCTTGTGGGCGCTACGCGGGGTGATGGTGTTGTAGGGGATGATATTACTCAGAATCTCAGAACTATAAAGTCTATACCATTGAGATTTATCACTACCGAGAGTTCACAATTACCGGATTTGATTGAAATTAGGGGAGAAGTATTTATGGAGAAGAGCGACTTCGAGAAATTGAATCTGGAAAAGAAGAAAAAAGGTGAAGCTCTTTTCGCCAATCCCCGCAATGCTACTGCTGGTTCTTTAAAACTTCTCGATTCGCGGCTCACTGCTCAAAGGAAGTTGACCTGTTTTATCCATTCGTTTGGCACCCTTGAAGGGGGAAAAATTTACAAGACCCACTGGGAATTTTCGCAATCTGCAAAAAGGCTGGGACTTCGGGTTAACCCAGAAATTAAACTGTGCAAGAACATTGATGAAGTAATCAGTTATTGTGGAGATTGGGAGAAGAAGAGAGGAAGATTGGGTTACGAAATTGATGGGATGGTTGTAAAAGTTAACTCCTTACTGCAGCAGAAGAGACTGGGTTACACAATGAAGAGCCCCCGTTGGGCTATAGCCTATAAATTTCCTGCTCAACAGGCGACAACTACTCTTAAAGATATCATCCTCCAGGTTGGTAGAACTGGGGTCATCACTCCCGTGGCTATGCTTAAGCCAGTTGAATGTGGAGGAGTGACTATAAGCAGAGCCACTCTGCACAATTTTGATGAGATAAACAGGCTTGATGTGCGAATTGGAGACAGGGTTATTGTGGCAAGGGCTGGAGAGGTTATTCCCAAAATTGTCAAGGTAGTAGAATCTGTTAGAAAAGGGAGAAAGGAAATTTTTAAAGTGCCCGAGAAGTGTCCCAAGTGCGGAGGAAGGATTACAAAAGAGAAAGAAGAGGAAGTTGCTTATCGTTGCATTAATCCCTCCTGTCCAGCTCAGCTGGAGAGAGGTCTGGTCCACTTTGCTTCCCGGAATGCTATGGACATCGAGGGTTTCGGTGAGTCAGTAGTGGAGCAGGTGGTGAGTAATGGATTAGCCAAAGATTTTGCTGACATTTATTCGCTCAGGAAAGAGGACTTCTTGAAGCTGGAACTATTTGCTGAAAAAAGAGCGCAGAATCTACCGGATGCCATAGAAAAGAGCAAGGAAAGACCTCTGGCTCGGTTACTGTTCGCTTTAGGGATTCGTCACGTGGGAGAGAAGGCAGCGGAAACTCTGGCTGAAGAGTTTGGTTCTCTCGATGCATTGATGGAGGCAAAAGAAGAGGAACTGGAGAGGATTCCAGAAGTGGGGCCAGTCCTTGCGGGAAGCGTGAAGGAGTTTTTTAAACAGAAGGAGATAAAGAGACTTATTGAGAGACTTAAGAAGGCAGGACTCAAGCTGGAACAGAAAAGGGTAAAGAGGAGTCCCCAGATATTGGCTGGGAAAACTTTCGTGTTTACAGGAGAGCTAAAGGGATACTCCCGGACAGAAGCTGAAGAGTTGGTAAAGAATTTGGGAGGAAAGGCAAGTTCTTCGGTGAGCAAGAAGACTTCTTATGTAGTTGTTGGTGAAAGTCCCGGCTCAAAGTATGAAAACGCGAAGGCACTGGGCGTTCCCATCCTTTCCGAAGAACAGTTTGAGAAATTAATTAAGAAAAGAAGGTAGTGTAGGGGCTTTATTCCCGCAATGATTTTGGTCGCGTAGGGGCGACCTTTACGGTCGCCCAAGGGTTTATCCCCGTAAGGATTACGCCCATAAAGGGCTACACTACCGGCAATAAGGATTACGCCCATAAAGGGCTACACTACCAACAACTTTTGGAAAGGAGAATAATTGTCTAAGGTCTATTTTATCGATTTCAAATCCCTGCGCAAGTTTAAGAAACTACTTCTCCACGCCGGTTTAGATAGGGTAGTTTCAAAAAATGACATAGTGGCTATCAAATTACACTTTGGAGAGAAAGGGAACAGGGGATATGTGAAGCCAGAATATGTCCAGCGGGTGGTCAAAGAGGTGAAAGCGTTAAAAGGGCGACCGTTTTTAACTGACTCCAATACTATATATGTTGGGGAGAGGTCTGATGCCTTAAGACATCGGGCTATTGCCAGAACCCATGGTTTTAGTTTAGAAAATTGCGGAGCTCCTATAGTAATCGCCGATGGCTTGAGGGGAAATAGCTTTGTGGAAGTAGAAATCGGCCAGAAACATTTCAAAAAGATAAAAGTCGCCAGCGCTCTTTATCAAGCTGATGGGTTGATTTTTGTTACGCACTTCACGGGGCATGAATTAGGTGGTTTCGGAGGAACTCTTAAGAATGTTGGAATGGGTGGTGCTTCCCGCACTGGTAAATATGAAATACATGAAGCAGTCGTTCCCAAAATAGAAAAGGGCAAATGCACTGGATGTGGGGTCTGTGTTACGTGGTGTCCCGCGGGAGCTATTAATATAGTAAAGAAGAAAGTCAAGATAGATAATAATAAATGCATAGGTTGCGGGGAGTGTATCCTTTATTGCAATTTTGGCACTCTCTCTATCGAATGGAGCAATTTAACAGAGAGTGAGCAAGAAAAGCTTGTCGAGTATGCTTATGGAGTTCTGAAGAACAAGAAGGTTCTGTTTATTAACTTTCTTAATTTCATTACTAAGTTGTGCGACTGCTGTGCCACTACAGCCGGCCCTGTTGTTCCGGACATTGGCATCTTAGCCTCTTTCGATCCGGTAGCAATTGATGAAGCTTCTGTGAAGTTGGTTAACGAAGTAGGAAAAAGGGATGTATTTCGCCAGCTCTTTCCCGGGAAAGATTGGGAATTTCAGCTCAATTACGCTCAGAAGTTAGGTATGGGAACAAGGAATTATGAGTTAGTGAGGATATAAATAGAGAACGAGCTATGAAATTCTTAGTAGATTTTATGCTTGGCAGGCTTTGCAAATGGCTGAGGTTACTCGGTTACGATGTCTCCTACTTTGTGTCTGACAAGAAGAGTGATTTAATTTATCAAAGTCTCAAAGAGGCAAGAATAATATTGACCCGGGACCACCGATTAAGCAAGAAGAAAGCGATAAAGTTAGTTATAATTAATAGCGATTTACTGGAAGAGCAATTGGAACAGGTTTTTTCCGAACTAAATATTAAAGTAGACCCTGACGAGATATTCACAAGATGCTTAGTGTGTAATGAAATTCTTCAGAAAGTAGAAAAAGAGAAGGTTAAAGATAAAATCCCCACTTATGTTTTTCAGACACAGAAAGAATTTTCCTATTGTCCAAATTGTCAGAAGGTATACTGGAAAGGCACCCATTGGGACCTGGCACATCAACTCCTCAAAAAATTAAAAAGCGATAAAAAAAATTAAGCAGGAGTTCCTCTCCCCTTGGGGGAGAGGATTAAGGTGAGGGGGGAAGGTAAAGTCACTGGAAAAAGCTCATGGGATACGAAGTTGCTATTTCAAAAGCGTGGGCAGAATTAGAAAATATTAGCCAGAAAAAAAATCATATTGTTCGCTTTCTGGATGATGAATATAATATTGATTTAGAGAAAAAAAGCATTTTGTCCCTATCTACCAATGTTCCCCCAAAGACTCACATCAGCATTTTGCTACTGCATTATCTTTCCCGTAAATTAAAAGGGCTACCTAACCCAACAGGAGAATGGATTTCCTTTAAGCAATTAGATGGCGGTCAGTTTTATTATTCTGTTTTCAGGAAGCGTGTCCTGGAACCCATAATTAAAAAATATGGAGATAATCCTCAAGGCCTTATTTCTGAATTGACAAAGCGCTTTAAAGGCAAAGAAGTCAAACAAGCAGACGCAAGCGTTGTTTTTGACGTATTTGATGGCATACCATTATTTATTAAATTGTGGCGAGGCGATGAAGAATTCGGCGCCGAAGCAAATCTCCTCTTTGATAGAAGCATCAGCGAAATCTTCTGCACGGAAGATGCAGTAATTACGGCGGAAGTCGTAGCCTCTACGATTTGAAGACTATGAAAATAACCAAAATTGAGAAGCAGAAACGTCGACAAGACTTATATTCCTTATTTCTCGATGGAAAATATGCATTCCATTTGCATAAAGATGTGCTTTCCGACTTGAGATGGAAAATAGGACAGGAAGTTGACCAACAAGAGATAAGAAGAGTCACTCGCCTGGAACAGCTCAAGGAAGCTCACGATTACGCATTTCTTCTCTTATCCTATCGTGCCCGGAGCTGTCAGGAAATCACAGAGAGGCTTCTTAGAAAAGGATATGAAAGAGAGATAGTCCAGGAGGTGGTTGAGAAATTAAAAAGCCTCCATTATCTGGATGACCGCGCTTTTGCCATAGAATGGGTAGAAAGTAGGTTAAGAGAGAAAAGAGGAAAGATACTAATACGTCGGGAACTTTTGCAAAAGGGAATAGAAAAGGAGGTAATCGACGATTCCATAGATGAAAGCTTTAAGAAGATTGCCTCAACTGAGGACGAATTGGCCTGGCAAGCAATTGAAAGGAGGATTCCCCGGTATCAGAAATTAGAAAAGTCGAAAGCCTATCGTAGAATAAAGGATTTCTTAATTCGTCGAGGATTTTCCATTGAGACTACCGAAACTACCCTCAATAATTTTTTTCAGAACTACAGGAAAGATTCTGAATAGAGTCATAGTATGAAAAAGTTTATAAGCGGTCTGGGAATTAACATCTTTCTTCTGGGAACAATCAGTCTCCTAACCGATGTCTCCAGCGAGATGATGCTGGCTATCCTGCCACTTTTTATTGTTTCTCTGGGTGGAGCGGGAATAGCTATTGGTCTTATTGGCGGTATAGGAGACAGTGTAGCTTCCTTGCTTGAGGTCTTCTCCGGATACTGGTCGGATAGATTGAGAAAGAGAAAATCTTTTGCTTTCTTTGGCTACTCCCTTTCCTCTGTAGCAAAACTTTTCTTTCCTTTGGTCTCAAGCTGGACGCAACTTTTAATCTTAAGACCGCTGGAAAGAATAGGGAAAGGTATACGCACTGCTCCTCGCGATACTATAATTGCTTCCTCAGCTAAGGTGGAGGTTAGAGGAAAAGCATTCGGATTCCATCGGGCAATGGATTCTTTTGGTGCTTTTTTAGGAGCCTTTTTAGCTTTTATTCTCTTCTGGTTTTTAAAATTTGAATTTAAGCCCATACTTCTTATTGCAGCTCTAATTAGTTTTCTGGCTCTAATTCCCTTTATCTGGGTAAGAGAGAAAGTGGCTGATACCTATCCTAAAAGTAAAACTTCCTTTAGAATAAGTTTGATAAATCTTCCCCCATCCTTTAAAAGATACCTTATGGTTGCAGTCGTCTTCGCTTTAGGAAACTTTACTTATATGTTCTTTATTCTCAGAGCCAAGGATGTCTTCCAACCTTTTTTTCCTTCCAGGTTGGCTATGGCTATTCCCATTCTACTATATTGCTGGTTTAATATCGTTTATGCTCTATTTTCTTTACCTGGAGGAATGCTCTCAGATAGAATTGGTCGAAGGAGAACTTTGAAGATTGGCTATTTCATATATAGTCTCTCTTGTCTCGGATTTGCACTCACGAGAACACTCACATCTTTCATTATTCTGTTTGCCCTTTATGGAATCTCTTTTGCCCTGGTGGTAGGGAATCAACGCGCATTTGCTTCAGATTTTGTAGAAGAGAATCTACGAGGAACAGCGTTAGGCACATTCCACACAGCAATAGGTATCTCTACGCTCATAGCAAGCATTTTTGCCGGAATCTTATGGACATATAGTCCCAAACTGACATTTTCCTATGGAGCAGTCCTGGGTCTGGTAGCAGCCATAAGTATTGGCTCTATTGGAAAAAAGATGTAGTGTAGCCCTTTATGGGCGTAATTATTTCCGGAGTAGTATAGTCCTTTATGGGCGTCCCGATTTATTGGGACGGGGACAAGCCCCTACACTACCACAACATATTTTTAACTATTGGTTGAATTCCTTTTCTGAATTAGGTATAATAACCTCAAAAGGAAAAACGGAGGATAATCTATGGCTAAAGTTTTGATTATTTACTATTCCCTTACTGGAAACACAGAGAAGATGGCAAACATAGTGGCAAAAGGAGTAGAAAAAGAGAAAGTAGAAGTGGAAATAAAAAAAGTTGAAGATGTAAAAGTTGACGAGTTAAAAGATGCGGATGGAATAATCATCGGGTCGCCAACCCATTATGGCTCAATGGCTTCCCAGATTAAACAACTTTTTGAGGAGAGCAGGAAACTGCAGAGACAATTAGTGGGCAAAGTAGGAGCAGCCTTCACTTCCAGCCATTGGGTAGGTGGAGGAAACGAGACGACAATTATGGATATTCTCCGGGCATTCCTTATTCATGGGATGATTGTTCAGGGGGAAGCAACAGGCGACCACTATGGACCTGTGGCTCTTTACGCGCCTGATGAGAGAAGTAGTAATCAATGTGAAATATTAGGGCAGAAGGTGGCCAGGCTGGTTAAGAGGTTAAAAGAGGAGGTTGAATGAAGATTCTCTGGGCTCCCTGGAGGATAAAATACATCTTAGGAAAAAAAGAAGGATGTATATTCTGCGATAAGGTGAAAGAGAATAAGGACAGGGAGAATTACATACTTTTGCGCGGGAAAAATGCCTTTGTAATACTTAATACTTTTCCTTACAGTAATGGTCACCTTATGGTTGCTCCTTATAAACATGTGCCTGATTTAGATGGTCTGGAGGAGAGTGAGTTGGCCGAACTGATGAGGCTTGTTAAGACTTGCACTCAAATTCTCAAGAAAGCCTTGAAACCAGAAGGTTTCAACATTGGAGCAAATCTGGGCAAAGCATCCGGGGCTGGTGTTGAAGGACATATCCACATTCATATTGTTCCTCGCTGGGAAGGAGATACCAGCTTTATTTCTACCGTGGGAGACACCAAGATTATTCCCGAATCTCTGGATGATACTTATGGGAAGCTTCTGGCAGCTTTGTAAAATTTTTTTAAGGAGTGAAAATGATTAAAAAGAGACTCGTAGTATCTTTCATTAGCGTATTCCTTGTCTTACTTTTTTTCTCGAGGGGAATATGCAGAACTGAGGCAGATGTTCATTTCGAAAAAGGTGTGGACTACATCAATCAGGGAGATTATCAACAGGCAATTGAAGAGTTCAATCGGGTAATAAATATCGATTCCGAATACGTTGACGCTTACTGCGGAATCGGCATAGCTTACCTGAACCAGAAAAAGTATAAGGAAGCAATAGAAGCCTTTGAGAAAGCAACAGCTCTGGATCCCGATAAACCAATTGCCTATTATCTTCTGGGTAAAGCCTACGAAGAGACAATGAATTATGAAAAGGCAATTTCTGCCTGGAATAAATTCCTCGCTCTGCGTCCCGGAGGGAAACGTGCCAAGAGACTGAGGAAGCATATCAAAAGATTGGAGGAATCTAAATAATGAAACCTAACAGAATTGTAGGCTGGCTATTACTCTCTATCGTTCTTTTCTCTTTTCTGGCTCTATTTTTCGGATGCGTTCCCCGCACTGCAATAAAAAAAGGATACGATTTCACCAGAATTAATCGTATTGGCGTGCTGGAGTTTACCAGTTATAGAGAACACATATACGCTGGAAATGCAGTGACTGATGAATTCATAAGGCAATTGATATTTAGGGATATCGATGTTGTTGAACGAGAGAGGCTGGAGAGCCTGCTCAGGGAACAACAGCTGGCCGGAAGCAAATACCTCGACCCTGAGACAGTTAAGCAAGTGGGCAAGATATTGGGGGTGGACGCATTGGTTACAGGGACGGTTACCAAATACATTGCTGAAGGGAGAGAGACTATCTATTTCAGGGACGAAGATGGAAATATTAAGACGGAGGTTTTCCTGAAAAGGGCTGAAGTGGGAGTTAGCGCCCGTATGATTGATGTAGAGACAGGATTGATTGTCTGGGCAAGTTCCTACACCTATGAATCCTTCGATATGGAAGGGGCAATTCGCGGAGTAGCATCTAGGCTGTTAAACTCCCTGAAAAAAGCGTGGCCCCGCATGAAGTTATAAAATAGTTGTAGCTGCAGAGCGATAGCTCTGCATTGTAGGGGCGGCCCGCCGTGGCCGCCCAAAGGAAGGGACGGCACAGAGTCCGTCCCCTACATAGGAAAGACATAAATGCTAACCAGCGATGAAATAAGAAAAAGATTCTTAGACTATTTCGAAAAAAGGGCTCACAAAGTTGTCTCCAGTATGAGCCTCATTCCCCAAGACCCCACCCTCCTATTCACCAGCGCCGGAATGGTGCAGTTTAAGAATATGTTCCAGGGCAAGAGTAAACTCGCTTTCCGTCGCGCAGCCTCCTCTCAAATCTGTTTTCGTACAACCGATATCGAAAAGGTAGGAAGCACAGCCAGGCATCTTACTTTCTTTGAGATGCTGGGCAATTTCTCCTTTGGCGACTACTTCAAAAAGGAAGCTATCGAGTGGGCATGGGATTTCTTAACTAAAGAGATGGGCCTTCCCCAGGAGAAACTTTATGCTTCAGTATATACAGAAGATGGAGAAGCTTACGAGCTTTGGAAAAGATATCTGCCGGAAGAGAGAGTAGTTAAACTGGGAAAAGAGGATAACTTCTGGGAGATGGGACCCACCGGACCCTGCGGACCCTGTTCGGAGGTTTTGATGGATATGGGAGAGGATATGGGATGTGGCAAGCCGGAGTGCGCTCCTGGCTGTGATTGCGACCGATGGCTTGAGGTGTGGAATCTCGTTTTCACCCAGTTCGATAAAGATGAGCAGGGTAATTTAAATCCCCTACCCCAGAAGAATATCGATACAGGGATGGGATTAGAGCGATTGGCAGAAGTTGTTAATGGGAAGAATAACTGTTTTGATATAGACTTATTAAGGCCCATTGTTGAGCATACCTGTGAACTGACTGGTTTAGAATATGGTAAGGACGAGAAAGTCGATGTTTCCTTGCGCATTATAGCCGACCATGTTCGGGCAATCACCTTCTTAATTTCTGAGGGAGTCTTGCCTTCCAATGAGGGGAGAGGATATGTGTTAAGAAGGGTACTGCGCAGGATGGTCCGTCAAGAACGCCTTTTAGGTGTTAACCAGACCTTACTTTATAAACTGACTGGTAAAGTTGTGGAAATTATGGGAGATGCCTATCCAAATCTCCGCTCCCGACGTGAACATATCGCCACTGTGACCAAAATGGAAGAGGAGAAGTTTCAGGAAACGTTAGATGCAGGAATGAGAATACTCGACGGATTGATTAAGGATTTAACCTCTCGCGGGAAAGAGAGGGCAATTCCCGGAGAAGAGGTGTTCAGGCTTTACGATACTTATGGATTCCCCTTAGATTTGACCAAAGAAATTGCTCAAGAGAGAGATTTCTCTCTCGATTTTCCAGGATTTGAGAGGGAGATGGAAGCCCAGAAGAAGAGGGCACGAGAGGCCTGGAAAGGCTCCGGGGAGGTAGATATGGGATTTTATGAAGAGCTCAAAAAGGAGTTAGGCGAAACTATATTTCGCGGATACGATTTCAGTGAGTTAACTTCGCAAATACGGGCCATCTTGAGACGAGATAAGTCAACCAATAAAGTTACCAGGACAGAAGAAGCAAAGGAAGGCGAAAAGGTAGAAATTATCCTCACGGAGACGCCCTTTTACGGAGAAGCAGGTGGACAGGTGGGAGATGCGGGTAAGATACTGAAACCTTCCGGGAAATTGAAAGATATAAAAATTACAGAGATAAAAGAAGAAGATATTGAAGCAAGAGTTGAGGTCTTTGATGCCAAGAGACCCGTTGAAGGATTGGTCATCCACAATTGCAGAGTGGGCACAGGTAGTTTAAAGACAGGTGATGTAGTAGTAGCTTATGTTGATGTTTCCGGAAGGAAGGATATAGCCAGGCACCACACAGCCACTCACCTCTTACAGTCTGCACTGCGCCAGGTTTTAGGCAAGCATGTGGGGCAGTCCGGTTCTCTTGTGGCGCCCGACAGGTTAAGATTTGACTATACCCATTCCAAACCCTTGACGAAGAGAGAGATTGATCGGATTGAAGAGATTGTGAATAGTGCCATATTGAGGAACTTTCCCGTATTAACTTCAGAAACTACTTTAACTCAAGCCAAAGAGATGGGCGCCCTGGCATTCTTTGGAGAAAAGTATGGCGAGAAGGTCAGGACAGTGATGGTCACCTCAGAAAGTCTGTCTGCGCCACAGCACGCTTACAGCTTTGAGCTTTGTGGAGGAATCCATTGCCGTTCAACTGGCGAGATCGGACTGTTCAGGATAATCTCAGAGACAGGCATAGCAGCCGGGGTTCGGAGGATAGAAGCCCTGGCTGGTAAGAGGGCTTATGAATATACCAAGGGAGAAGAGAGAATAATTGCAGGAATGGCAGAGGTGCTCAAGGTTCCCCAGGATGAACTTGTTAGCCGTTTGGAAAAGATGGTCAAGGAAAATAGGGCGTTGGCGAAAGAGATAGAATCTCTAAGGGGCCAAACAGTCTCCTCCTCAGTGGAAAAATTAGTCAAGAAGGCAAAAACAGTCGGCAAGATAAAACTCGTTTCTGCAAAAGTGGAAGCTACGAATAGAACTATCCTCCGCTCCTTTGGTGACCAGTTAAGAGACAAACTCAAATCCGGAATCATAATCTTGGGAGCCGTAATTGAGGGCAAGGTCGCTCTCCTTTCAGTAGTAACTCAGGACCTGGTAAAGAAAGGTTACCACGCAGGAAAAATCATAGGAGAAGTAGCCAAATTGGTTGATGGCTCTGGCGGAGGAAGGCCGGATATGGCCCAGGCAGGAGGCAAATCAGTAAACAAGCTCGACAGCGCCCTCGCCAAATCCGAAAAACTAATAGGCAAATTAAAGAAATAACTCGTAGGGGCGACACTCTGTGGTCGCCCATATTGGTAGTGTAGGGCTTTATGCCCGTAAAATTCTATTGTTGTAGGTATTTATGGCGGTAAGAATTTTGGAGTCCTTGCGAAAGCAAGGTTTATTTTGGAACGACTCAAATGAAAAAAACTATTCCTCTCTTAATCCTATTCTCACTATCCACATTCGCCATCCCAAACAAATCATTCGCCGAACAATTAATAAGCCTCAAAACAGAATATTTCAATTCCAGAAACCACAATTTCGAAGAGATTTATGGTTCTGGAGCGATCTTTGGAATAGGTGGAAGATTTGAAGGAGACTCTGGAATATTCTGGGGTCTCGAACTGGAATACTTTTCCAGAAAAGGAGAACCGTTAGACTACCCCGCAAGGAAATCCAAGAAGGGTTTAATAGTAGAAGGTCCTGACCTTAGTGACAAGACAAGCGTAAGCTGGAATATGGACAGGACTTCTACCAGGTTAACAGTTATTTCAGTTCTATCAACAGTCATCTATAAACCACTTAAGGGAAGCCCCGTTTCCCCAAATTTTACCGTGAAAACGGGCTTCACCGGAACAAAGGAGAAGTTTTCCGGAGAATACGAGTACCAAGGTAGTGATGGTTGGGAGGAGTTTAAAGACGACAAGAGCGCCTTCGGTTTCCTGGTCGGCGGTTCGGGCGGAGTAGAATTTTTCCGAGGCCCCTTCCGCGTTTTCCTCTTTTGCGGTTACAATTATGTCCCATCCTGGTCAAATCTCGGCTACCAGGACCTCGGCGGTTTTACTGCTGGCGGACAAATCCTCTTCACCATCCACCTCGACTAAGAGGGGTCTTGGTAGTGTAGGGCTTTATGCCCGTAATAATTTTGGCAGTGTAGGGGCGACACTCTGTGGTCGCCCGGTATTGTAGCCGCAGAGCGACAGCTCTGCCATATTGGTAGTGTAGGGCTTTATGCCCGCATAAAGAGAAAGGTGAGGGGGAGCAATTTTGCGCCTGTAGCTCAACGGATAGAGCAGCGGCCTCCGGAGCCGCGTGTGGAGGTTCGATTCCTCTCAGGCGCGCCATAAATTAATATAGGGCATTGTCACTCGAAAATAAATTTGGTCCAATATTTTTACTGAAGACTCTGAAATAAAAGAGCTATCCTGGTGTCCTCATAAATCCTATTGTGGTTTTTATTTCCATGGCTGGAACAAATCGGAATAATACATATATTGGAGTCGTCGAACGCGTCTTGAATAGCAAGGAGTATCCGTACATTAACACTTGCCTTGGCCAATATATTAGATATGTCTTAGAACAACGTGAGCCAAGTCGATTCTTTATTATTGAAATACTCCAAAATTGTCCTGCCAATGAACTAGAGTCTTTTTTGAAAAAAGTTTGTTCCATTCTTGAAATGGAATGTGGAGAATTGATTCAGAACTTTGGCCTAAACTCGGACTTAATAACTCCAGAACCAGACAAATTTTACGATATATATAATGAGTTTGGAACCGTATCTAGGCTACAAAAGGAGGGGTTCTATAACATTAAGAAAATTAGGAAACCAGCGCAGGACGAGGGAAGATACGCGGACTTTACGGCGTATTGCGGAAATGATAAGTATGCCGTTGAAGTGAAAACTACTAGACCCTCAGAAAAAGAGAATAAAGCAAGGATAGGACCGCCTTCCTGGCATCTAGCATTTAATAAAGGTCATTTGAGAAACTTATTGGAAACTAAAGTAAGAGATATCCTCCCTTCAGCCCGAGAAC
>DATKVN010000072.1 GCA_035530055.1 bacterium
ATCTTAATTTTGACAAGAGAAGATGAAAAATGGAATTTGGTCAACGGATCAAAGAGATTAGACTTAAGAAAAAGTTCACGTTAGAGGAACTGGCTAAGCGAACGAACGTGAGTGCTAGTTTTCTTTCACAGATTGAAAGGGGGATAGTCTATCCTTCAGTAGAGAGCCTCAAGAGAATTGCTACGGCTTTGCATGTGAAGTTGGACTATTTTTTCAAAGAAGAAAGAGTCCCTCGTAAAACTATTGTAAAGAGAGACAAAAGAGAAAGATTTTTTTTAAAAGATTCTAATGCATTTGTAGAGATACTAACTTCCAGTGGAATTGAAGTTTTAATGGAGCCATTAGTCTTTACATTACAGCCAAAAGGTCATACCGGAAAGCAGTTGAGTATGCATGAAGGGGAGGAGTTTGGTTTAGTTCTTGAAGGAAAGATTAAAGTGCAAATTGGAAAGGAATTTTACACATTAGAACAAGGCGATAGTATCTCCTTTGACTCTATGCTTCCCCATAAGTTCAGGAATATTGGTAATGGTAAAGCAAAAGTTCTCTGGGTAGTTTTCTCTCCCCGAAGAATTATGTAATTTATCTCTAACGGGATAAATTTCTAATTTCAGGAGGCACACGGGATGAACGGTGAAGATAAGACAAAAGAGCAACTCATCGAAGAATTAGGGAAAATGCGTCAGCAGCTTACTGAACTGGAAGCATTAAGAGCCGAGTGCAAGAAGACGGAGGAGGAGTTGCGGGAGGCACGGGGCTACTTAGAGAATCTGATCAACTATGCGAACGTTCCTATCATCGTATGGGACAAGGAGTTCAGGATTACCCGGTTCAACCATGCCTTCGAGTACCTTACGGGTTATACAGCTAACGAGGTCACTGGCCAAGAACTGCGCATGCTCTTCCCTGAAGCAAGCCGAGACGAATCACTAAGCAAGATCGAACGCACATTGAGTGGTGAATACTGGAAATCGGTGGAAATTCCAATTCTTTGCAAAGACGGAAATATCAAGTTGGCACTCTGGAACTCGGCAAACATCTATGCTAGAGACGGCACGACCCTTTTAGCCACTATAGCCCAGGGTATGGACATCAGCGAGCGCAAGCAGATGGAAAGTGATCTGGGGAAGCGCACGCACGATCTTGGCGAGCGGGTCAAGGAACTGAATTGTCTCTTTGACATTTCTCAGCTCGTGGAGAAGGCGGGCATTTCGTTAGGGGAGATATTTCAAGGGACAATTGGTCTCATTACCCCCGCCTGGCAGTATCCAGAAATCACTTGCGCACGAATTATCCTGGAGGGTCAAGAGTTTAGAACGGAAAACTTTAGAGAAACCATCTGGAAGCAAGCCAGTGACATCATTGTCCACGGCAAGCCGATTGGCAGTATAGAAGTCTGTCTCTTGGAAGAAAAGCCAGAAAGCGACGAGGGACCTTTCCTAAAAGAAGAGAGAAGCTTGCTCAAAGCTATTTCCGGGCGATTGGGAAGGATTATCGAGCACAAGCGGGGAGAGGAGACACTGAAGGAGTATCAAAAGGCCGTGGAGAGTTCGCAGGAGATGATTGCTGTACTGGATCGCCAATACGTCTATTGCCTCACCAATGAGGCTTTTATGAGATATCGCGGCTTGAATCAGGATCAGGTCGTTGGTCACACTGTGGTAGAATTGGTGGGCGAGGACGTTTTCGAAACGAAAGTCAAGCCAAGCTTCGACCGCTGCTTGGGAGGCGAGAACGTGCGCTTCGAGATGGTATATGAGGATCCGCAGGCAGGTAACCGTGACCTGCAGGTGTCCTATTACCCTCTCAGGGACGATGAGGAAAAGGTCACGGGAGTGGTTGCTATTCTCAGGGACATTACTCTGGAGAAAAAAATCGAACGGAAGCGTGAGTGCCTCATTAATTTGTTTCAATTGCTCAACAAGGCAGTCTCTCTCAAGGAGACGATGCAGGGAGCTATCCATTTCCTCAAGAGCTGTTCGGGTTGTGGTAGTATTGGCATCCGCCTGCGCGAAGGGGACGATTTTCCCTACTTCCAGACAGAGGGCTTTCCTGAGGAGTTCGTGAGAATGGAGAGCAACCTTTGCACCCGTGACGGCGATGGTCAAATCGTGCGCGACGACACAGGCAACCCTGTTTTGGAGGGTATATGTGGAAGCGTCATCTCAGGCCACCTCGACCCTGCTAAGCCCTTCTTTACTGAAAACGGCAGCTTCTGGACGAATAGCATTAGTAAACTCCAGACCTCGACTGCAGAGGCCGACCGCGAGGGGTGGATGCGGAATAAGTGCAATGTTAAGGGTTACGAATCTGTGGCTTTTGTTCCATTGAGAACCGAAATAGATACATTCGGTTTGCTCCAGCTGAACTATAGGCGTAAAGGGCAGTTCGTACCGTTTGATATTACTTTCCTGGAAATGGTGGGGAAATACCTGGGATTCTGGCTGGCACGCAAGGGAGCAGAAAACGCTTTACAGGAGAGTGAGAAACGCTACCGTTTACTTGCCGAGAATGTGCAGGATATTATCTGGACCACAGATATGAACTTTAAGTTCACTTATATTAGCCCCTCTGTGAGGAGTGTACGAGGATATAGTGTTGAGGAAGCGATGGCCCAGACACTGGAAGAGAGATTGACTCCTGCCTCCCTTGGGGTTACTAGGAAGGCTCTTGCAGAAGAACTGGCTATAGAAGAAATGGAACAGAAAGACCTGTTCAGGTCACGGACGCTACAACTGGAGTTAATCCGCAAGGACGGCTCCACTATATGGACAGAGAGCACAATGTCTTTTCTGCGCGACCAGGATGGCCGGGCTGTAGGGATACTGGGAGTTACCCGCGACATCAGCGAGTGCAAGAAGATGGAACAAGAGATTCTAAAATTCAGCAAACTCGAATCAGTAGGTATTCTTGCCGGCGGCATTGTCCATGATTTTAACAATTTTTTAATGGCGATTTTGGGCAATATTTCTGTGGCAAAGATGTATACAGAACCAGGAGATAAAATTGGCGAAAGATTGACAGAGGCGGAAAAAGCGTGCCTGCGGGCAAGGGATTTGACCAAGCAATTGCTCATCTTTTCCCTGGGCGGAGAGCCAATTAAGAAGATACTCTCTATTGCGGAAGTAATAAAAGATTCAGCCCTGTTTGCCTTGAGAGGTTCCAATGTCCGTTGTGAGTTTTCCATACCAGCCGATCTCTGGCCGGTTGAGGTTGATGAGGGGCAGATAAGTCAGGTTATCAACAATTTGATTATCAATGCCGACCAGGCTATGCCGGAAGGGGGAATAATTGAAGTGTGTGCGGAAAATATTACTATAGACGCGAATTATGGTTTTCCCGTGAAGGAGGGAGAATATATAAAGATATCCATCAAAGACCAGGGAGTTGGTATACCTGAAGAATACCTCACTAAGATATTTGACCCCTATTTCACAACCAAACAGAAAGGAAGCGGTCTTGGACTTGCCACCACCTATTCCATAATTAAAAATCACCAGGGATACATTACCTTAGAATCCAAAACAAGAGAAGGAACAACCTTCTATGTCTATCTTCCTGCTCTCCCCAAGGAATTCCTAACAAAAAAGGAGGAAGAAGAAAAAATCTTTGCCGGCAATGGCAAGATTCTGGTAGTAGATGACGAGAAGATGGTCAGAGATGTTACCGGCAATATGCTCAATCTTATCGGATATGAGTCAGAGTCCGCCGGAGACGGTGTGGAAGCCGTTGAGGTGTACAAAAAAGCCAGAGAGTCCCAGCAGTCTTTTGATGCAATTATTTTGGATTTAACCATTCCCGGTACCATGGGAGGAGCGGAAACCATCAAGAAACTAATTGAGATAGACCCTGAGGTTAAAGCAATTGTATCCAGCGGTTATTCCAATGACCCGGTAATGGCCAACTTCAGGGAATATGGGTTTAGTGGTTTTCTTGTTAAGCCATATAAAGTTGAAGAACTGAACGAAATATTGCAAAGAATAATAACAGACAAGAATGAATGACCCGCTTGTATAACGCCAGGAACTCCCTCTTATTTTTGGTAGTCGCAAATTCTGGACTCCCCCGATGAAATCGGGGGGCTCCAGGGTTTTTGGAGTAGCGAAACTTGTTTCGCGATAATGACGCAGAGCAAGCTCTGCTACTCCTAAACGCTCCGATAAATCGGAGCTACTCCTAACATTATGAAAAAAATAGACGTGCTTTTACTCAATTTCGGTATAGAAAATACCATACAACCATGGGTTGATAGAGACATACTTTATGCTATTCATAAAGGAGAAAAGATTGAGGAAGTAGAACAAGTTTATAAAAATCGTAAATTTGACCTGATTTTCCTTAAAATATCAGAGGGCGTAACTGAAGGTTTTCGTGTATTGAATTACTTTAAAGATATTTCTCCGTATTCTAAAATAATAGTAGTTTCAGAAAAACCAAATTTTCGGGATGCATTCCAGTATTCAAAATATGGGGCTGATGATTTCCGGGCGATGTTTAGAAATTCCCTTGAATTTATAAGTTTTATAAGGTGTTCCGGTCAACAAGCTATTATAGATAATATAAAAGTTAAATTTACAAATGTATTTCGAAAGGATGCTTTATTATCGTTACTTATGGCGATAACCGAAACAGCTTTAGCATGTCTGGTGAAGACAAAAGGTCAACATGAAACTATGGACCATATGGAAGGAGTTTCACAATATGTTCGTTTAATTTGTGAAAAATTAGGGAAGAAGAAAGATTATGGTGAAATTTTTAACCAAAAATATATTGAGTATATGTATCTTGGAAGTAAGCTACACGATATTGGCAAGATAAATATACCCGAAAGGATAACTATGAAACCATACTCTCTTACAAAAAAAGAATTCGAAATATTAAAAACTCATACTCATTATGGATATGAAATGTTATCCGCAATTGAGCAAGGTGTGGAGCATGATTTGCACGAATTTTTTAAGATAACAAGAGAAATAGCGCTTTATCACCATGAAAATTACGACGGAACCGGCTATCCATATGGCTTAAAAGGTAAAGATATTCCTTTTTCTGCAAGAATTTGTGCCTTAGCAGATGCATATGATGCTCTTACGTCGTATAGGCGTTATAGAGGGGCGTTTTCTCATAAAAAGATATGCGATATTATATTACATAAACAAAATCATAAATACGACCCGGATATTCTGAAGATATTCAGACAATATAATAAGGAATTTAAAGAAATATCCTCTGTTTTTAGAAAAAATGCAGAAACATATTCTCATAAAAGAATAAGGATACAATGTGCCTGGTGCAAGTCACTATTTATTTTTGACAAATGGTTGCCTTACAACGAAATCCTTTATGGTTCTCATGTTATGTGTCCAAAATGTCATAAGAAACTTCAGAAAAAAATCAGTAATGTAAGTTACTGAATCAGGAATTTTCTATGGCTGAGAGGAAAAATATTCTAATAATTGGTGGTGAAGAATTTATAGGGAAAAATCTAAAAAAAGAATTGCTCCAAATGGGATACAATGTGGAGGAAGTTTTTGATGGAGATACTGGTCTGGAAGAGTTAGAAAATGGAAAGTTTCAAGTTGTCTTGTTAAGCTCGGAATTGCCGGACATAGAAGGAAACAGGGTTTTGAAAAGTATCAAGGAGACGCATCCCCTTAGCGAGGTTATTGTGCTTGGCGAACATAGCACGATGCGCTCAGCTTTTGATTCGATGCGTTTAGGCGCTTACGATTATCTGAGCAGACCTTTCGATTTAAATCAAGTAATCTCCACTATTGAACGAGCCATTGAGCATTGTAAGAGGCACAAGAGTAGGCGCGACGGAAATGGGAAATTGTCACGCCGCAGTCTCCCTTCTAACATGGTGGGAGAGAGTTCGGCAATGAAGTCGATTTTGGATTTGGTCCAGAAAGTAGCTCCCACTGATTCTGCTGTCCTTGTTCAAGGAGAAACAGGCACCGGTAAGGGATTAATAGCTAATGCCATCTATAAGAATAGTTCGCGTTGGGATGAATCCTTCATTGTAATCAATTGTAGTGCTATCCCTGATACTCTTTTGGAAAGTGAGCTTTTTGGATATGAAAAGGGTGCTTTCACTGACGCTACTCGTCTGAAACGCGGTCTTTTAGAGACAGCTAATGGCGGGACTCTATTTTTGGACGAAGTCAGTGAAATAAGCCCAAGTTTACAATCTAAATTATTGCGAGTGGTGGAGACCGGAGACTTTCGCCGTTTAGGGAGTAACCAGGAAATCCAGATTGACTTAAGAATCATTTGTGCTACTAACAGGGATTTATATAAAGAGGTTGCTTCTCGTCGGTTTAGGGAAGACCTTTATTATCGTTTAAGTGTAGTGACTATAAATGTTCCGCCTTTGAGAGAAAGACCGGATGATATACCTTTATTAGTTAATTTCTTTTTAGATAATTTAAAAGTTTCCGGTAAAGGGAAAAAAACAATTTCTCCAGAAGCACTGGAAATGTTGAAGGAATATGATTGGCCGGGAAATATTCGCGAACTACGCAATGTGATTGAAAGGGTAATAATTCTAACCGAACGAAATAGTATTGAAGTTGCAGATTTACCGCCTATCATTCAGAAACATAAGACTGTAAAACAATTATTTTTAATGCCTCCTGAGGAGAGATATCTTACCCTTGAGGAACTGGAAAAGATGTATATAGAAAAGGTATTAGAACATTGCCGTGGACATCGCAGTCAAACAGCAGAGATTTTAGGTGTCACTCGCCATACCTTATATAATAAGCTCAAACATTTTGGAATTGATGAGAAAAAAATTGCCTCTTTTAAATCCTTCCGAAAAAAATAACCCTCCTAATTTGGTAAATAATTCAACATTTTGCCAAATCATTGCACAACTTATCAATATTTATTGTCGGTAAACTCACCTTTTCTTGAATCATTTATGTAAAAAGATTACTCATTTTAATTAGTATCCCAGATATACAATTATTGAGCCAGTTAAACTCAGTTTATGCCCTGGTTTCATCCATTTTATCGTCAAGAATCTGATATCCATAAGACAGCCGGTTCTTATTGATAAATTTTTATGGCAGGAAAGTTGCTTCCTGACCGAGTAGAGACAACTCTAAATTGAAAAGGAGAAAAGATGAGTAAAAAATTATTAAAGAAAGTGCAGGTAGTTTCCGGAAAGACAGCAGGGATAATAGCCAGAGAAACGTTAGCAGTGGCTAAGAGAGCTGGCACTATGCCCGGTCTCATCAAGATGAAAACAGTTGAAGCAATTCAAGTGAGCGGAAAGACATTAAGAATTAAAAGGTTAAAAAGTGATCTTAAGAAATGGGAAAAGAAAAGATGGGCTACCTTCACTAAAATGGGTGAGATGATATTTAAATTAGCAGGAAAGAAGGCAAAAAACATCTGGCAGAGAAAGGAGATCAAAGGCTTCGTTCGTGAATTGAAAAAATGTGAAGCTGAGATAGGATGGATAAAAACCCAGATTACTGAGATTAAAAAAAGTAGCGAAGAACAGATTAATTATCACCAGGCCATTCTTAATTTAAGTTCAAAAGAAAAAGACGTTCGTCTGGGAGCAGTGAAATCTTTAGGCCAGTTAAGTGACAAAGATGTTATTACCATTTTAACTAAGAAACTGAAAGATCCTGATTTGGAGGTTCGTCAGGAAACTATACGGGTGCTGCACAAAATAATTGACCAGGAATATCCACAATAAAACCAGTGGGCCGGGATCCTGTTAAGGAAAGGTTAAAAAAACTGGATAGAGTGAAAATAGCTATTCCATCAGATGACGACAAAAGCATTTCCCCCCATTTTGGGAGATGTTGCTGTTTTATCATTTATGAAGTTGAAGGCAATAAAGTTAATAGCAGAACAGTCAGAGAGAATCTCTGTTGCCCACACCGAGCCAATATCTGTCCCAAAACGGTATCGGTTCAAACAAGGGAATTTGTAGAAAGAATACGGAATGAAGCGGTTTCAGAGATTCGTGATTGTCAGATCCTAATCGGAAGATATATGAACCAAAGTGCAATTGATAATCTCAACAGTCACAATATTAGAGTTATCCTGGTTGATGAGAAAGATGCCGATGTTGCAATAGAGAAATATTTACTGGGGATATTGGTAAAAGTTCAAAATCAACAATTTTGTATGTGTTGTCAAGCTAACTGTCTAAAAATATAAAACCAGGAGTAAGGGATGGCTAATCATCCATATCGAGGTCTGGCAGTTGTCCTTTCTTTTCTCTTACCCGGGCTGGGACAGATTTATAATCAAGAGTTTGGTAAAGGAACAAGATTTATTATCGCCTATATCATTTCCTGGGCATTGTCTTTTATTGTTATTGGTTGGTTCTTTTTAGTTATTGTCTGGATTTGGTCAATGGTCGATGCTTATCAATCTACCGGGAGAGTAACTCCCCCTCCTTGCCGTGCCCCCCGGGGGTAGCGGAGCAAAACCGGGGGACGGCGAGGCACTCTATGAACACTTTGCAGTTTCGCATCTATTTATCCTCGCTCTGATTTGCCATATCTCCATGCTGAAGGATGAGGTCGTTAGAAATGGAATTTCTAATGAAGTAAAGGAAAAAGAGAATGCGTTCGATAGCTTTAATCAATCAAAAAGGTGGTGTGGGTAAAACAACCACGGTAGCGAATCTGGGAGCTTGTCTGGCTCAGTTGGGAAAGAAAGTGTTGGTAGTAGATTTAGACCCACAGGCTAATTTAACTATCCATTTTGGAATCAAAAGTAACGAGTTAGAATGTTCGATTTATGACCTTCTATTGTGGAAGACTAAGGCAGAGGAAGTGATTATTCCCACTGGAGTTGAGGGTTTAAATATCATTCCTGCTAATATCGACCTTTCCAGGGCAGAAATTGAACTGGTGAATATGCCCAGCCGGGAGACAATACTCAAAGACCGACTTTTCTTGACATTTAAAAAATACGACTATTCTTTGATTGATTGTGCTCCCTCTTTAGGGTTGCTCACCCTGAATGCGTTAACCTCTGTGCGAGAGATATTTATTCCCATCCAGACTCAATTTTTTGCCTTGCAAGGAATAAATAGACTTTTGGAGACAATTGAAATCGTAAGGAAAAAAGTTAATCCTCTGCTTAAAGTAACCGGGGTTATCCCCGTAATGTACGATGTGCGCACAAATCTAAGTCAGGAAGTTTTGAACAGAATAAAGGGATATTTTAAAAAGGAAGTATTTAAAACTATTATTCGAGAAAATGTTCGCATAGCCGAGAGTCCCAGTTTTGGGTTGCCCATTACTTTATACAGTGCGGGTTCTTATGGTGCAGAGGACTATATGAAATTGGCAAAGGAGGTAGTTTCTCGTGAGTAAAAGCAAAAGCAAAAGCAAAAGCAAAAGGAAAAGGAAAGCATTGGGTGAGGAGCTATTAGGTAAAAGAGGAATACGTGAGAATCGGCATTTAACGAGTAAAAGAAGAGTCTCTGGAGAAGACCCTTATGCCTGGATTGAAGGAAAAGAGGGAAAGAAGAGAATGAAGAAAAAACCCGGGCGACCCAAAAAAGCTAAACCAAGCAAACAACGACGACCTTCCAGATTGAAGGCTAAAAGAATAGCGAAAAAGTCCAAACTACCAGCAAAAATTTGGAACAGGCTGAAAAGAGTTGAAAAGGGAGCGGTACTCCTGCCCAAGGAAATAATGACTGTTGCCAAGGCTACGGGAAAGGTCACCAGTAAAATAACTGCCGACTTCTCTAAGACAATTGCTTCCGGGGTAGTAGCCGGGCCGAAAGAAGCTAAAAAAATTATTCGGCGTGTGCAGGTGAAAATTAAAGCTGGTCACCTGAAAAGCAGGATGGAGAAACTTTTCGGTATTCTCGGCGAGAAATGTTACCGATTGGCGGACAAAAAGAGGGCTATCGTAAAAGAAAAAAGGGTACAGAACCTAATTAAACAGATAAAAAATTGTCAAAAAGAGCTACAAAAGATAGAGAAAGGAATTTAGTTTAGATTTTCGTTCCTTAGATAGTTGGGCTTCACACTAAAAAAAATCTAATAGGAGGTCTGAGGTGGTAAAAAAGAAAGTTACTAATGGGAAAAAGTTGTGGGAAACAAACTTAGAAGAAAAGAAAACGGGTATTGATTTGAGACGTCCCGTTAAGACAGCTGCTTTTACGATTACCGGTGCAGGAACTGGAGTTCTGGGCGCGATTGCCGGGGTAACTTTAGCTGGCATATTTGAAATTGCTCTGCCAGTAGGACTCTGTCTTTGGGCAGGGGGTATTACCTGTGGCGCTATTGGGATGGCGTTAGGCGTGGGCAAAAAAAAGAAATCCAGGTGAACATATGAAAGAATCGATTTTGGTAGTCGCAAACTTTAGTTTGCGTTTATATGCGCCGGCTAAAGCCGTCGGCTACCATTTTTCAGCAATATCTACAATCAGATATTTGTGGGAAATTTTTAATAAACATTGAGATTCGAATATGATCATAAAATTAAGATTATTTCTAAAGTTCCTTATTCTCTACTGGGAAAAATTACTCGATATTATAGAGAAATTTCTTAGCCTTGACCCGAAACAGGTGAGTAAGGTATATGCGGAAGTTGGTAGAGAATGCGTGGATAGAGGTTGGGAAAAGGATGCAATTGATTTGTACCAGAAGGTCATTTTACTCAGTCCACGCGATAAAGATGCATATTTTCAATTAGGCAGAATCTATACGAGAATAAAAAGCTGGGAGGAAGCTATGAGGTTCTACCATAGAAGTATTGAGTTAGGACTACGAAATCATGAGGTTTATTATCGTATAGGTTTAGCCCACGACTATTTTAATCAAACAGAGGAAGCTTTAAAGTGTTATAAAAAAGCAATAAAACTGGATTCACATCACGACGAGTATTATTTCCGACTGGGCTTACTTTATGATAGTAAAAAAATGCACGACAAGGCAATTCTCTCTTATAACAGAGCAATTTCTCTTAATCCTCAAGAGCCCAAATATTATTATAGTTTAGGGTTAGCTTATGACAGCAAAAATATGCACAACAAGGCGGTAGATTTTTTACGAAAAGCGATGGAGTTGCAGGAAAAAGAATCACCGGTAATAGATAAAGAGTAAAAGACGATGTAACAATCTAGCAATAGGAGGAGGGACGAAGATGTTAGCAAAAATCGAAATCTTATTACAGATGCTGGGACTGGCATTTAAGAGATTCCTTGAAGGGATTGAGCAGCTTTTCCAACCAAGATCTTTAGATCAGGCAACAATTTATAGCAAAGTGGGAGAGAAATATGCTGATAAAGGCCAAATGGACCAGGCAATAGTCTCTTTGAAAACAGCAATAGAGCTTAATCCATCCGGTGGAGGGGCCTATTACAAACTTGGTCTGGCCTACGGCGAAAAAGGATTATGGGATGAGGCGATTACCTGTTATAAGAGGATATTAAAACTTGAGCCTAATGGTATCCAATCTACGGCTTTTGATAAAGCAGAAATCTATACCCGTCTCGGTTTAGCCTATAATAAGAAAAATATGATTGACAAAGCAATAAGTTCATACAGAAAGTCGTTGAAAATTTTTCCCGACCAACCTGAAACGTACTATCGATTAGGATTACTTTACGACAGGAAAAAAATGCACGAGCAATCTATTAAAACTTATGAGAGAGCAATTGAACTCAATCCACGGACAGCAAAATACTATTACAGTTTAGGATTAGCCTACGATGGTAAAGGTGAACATAACAAGGCAATTGATGCCTTCCGCCAGGCGATGGAAGCCGAAGAAACTGATTAATAGACTAAAAGAACTCTTTCAAAGATTGCCGTTTAAATTACTGGAAAAATGAGTCTTATAAGAGCAGTAATCAGAAGAACATATCTGGACAAATTATATCCAATACACGCATTATCAAAACGACAGTTAAATGGAATTAAGAAGTTAACGGGAAGTGTAAAAGGATATCTTGGTAAGCATCAAATCTTAGCGTGGTTATTGAGAACGCTGTTAACGGTAGCAATTGCTGTCGTTATCTGGGCACTTATTCATTGGTACAACGATTATGCCCGAATAGGGACTCGCGCGGAAGCATATTTTGCTCAAGTAGGGGTGGAAATGAAAAGACGCACTAATTTAATTCCTAACCTGGTGGTAGCGGCAAGAAAATATGCTTTTCACGAAGAAGAGATATTTAAGCATGTGTCTGATGCGCGAGAAATGTTCGTCCGGGCGAAAAATGTTAAACAGAGAATGGAAGCTGCGGAAAAACTTGATGCTGCGTTATCAAAGCTATTGGCTCTTGTTGAGCGGTATCCGGACTTAAAAGCTACCGAGTCTATACAAGATTTAATTAAAGAACTGTCCAATACAGAAAATCGTATTGCCGAACAGAAGGCAAAATATAACGAGGTGGCGAGAACATATAATCAACTTCTAAGTACATTCCCCACAAATATTCTGGGTAGAATTTATGGATTTGGTCAACGGAAACCATACATTGGTGCTGAAAGTGACTTATTGAAAGCACCGGAAGTGGATTTTGAATGGAAGGAGGATTCTACAGATGAATAAAATTATTACTGGCTTAGTTGTCCTTGCTATTGGTCTATGGGCGATAGTTTCCTGGTGGTGGTTCATCTGGGATATTATCAGAGGAGTGATAGCAGTTCTTTTTGTTCTTGCTGGGTTGACTTTGATTGGTTTAGGACTGAAGAATACTGGTAAAAAACCTGCGGGAACAAAATAGAGTATATCCGGTATTCTATATCAAGCTTCTCGGAGTTCAGCGATATGAGAACAAAGAATAAAACAATGGATTCTAATAATGCTTGTGCCAAAGAAAAACTAAAACCGTGGTTAGTAGGTTTAGTAGTTCTAATTGTCATTGTGATAGGTTGGATAGTGTTAGGTAAAGGATGGAAAAGCAGGGAACCTGTCTGGGAAGACAGGATGTTTTTGGGCAAGACAAATCTTCCTGCTGGAATCAAGTCAGGGAATAAACCTAATCAGGCCACTATCAGGATACCACAGGATTCCTATCATAATGTTGTGGAATTAGTAAAACCAGCCGTTGTGGGAATTAGCCTGCCCAATGCTCAACCATTTTTCCAGCAATGGGGAGCAATGGAAACTCAAACGCCTGATTTGGCATGGCGTAAATGTCCTGGCTGTGGTTGGGTAATTATTGACCATCCGGAAAACCCGTTAGCTCCAATTCTCTGTCCCAATTGCGGAGCGGTCATAGTGCAAAACCCACAAGTACAGAAACAAGCATGGTTGTCACCTTCCCCAGGGAATGCAGGACCACTTTTTCAGAAATGGGGAGTGATGGGAAATCAAATCCCTGATTTGGCATGGCGTAAATGTCCTCACTGTGGTTGGGTAACTGTCGAACCACCTGAAAGGCCGTTAGCTCCAATTCTCTGTCCTAATTGCGGAGCGGTCATAGGCCAGAACCCACAGGTCCAAAATCAAGCATGGTTGCCACCTTCCCAATTGCCGCAGGGACAGATGCAGGCTTGGGGTATAAGAGGGCAAGGATTTGGTTCGAATGTCCTTACTATGTTTTGTCCCAATTGTGGAATGAAAGTAACGCGCCAGCCAGGTGTTCCCTGGTCCTCAATTACCTGTCCCAATTGCGGTTCGTCGATGTTCTGTCCCCGCTTACCAAATAACCCGCTTCCAGGACAACAACAGGTTTGGATGCAACCTACGGCGCAACAAGCCCCACCCGTGGTCATTCAGAATGCACCTCTGCCTTCCATTGGCCAGGGAGCAGTTATGCCAGGATTTCAGGGTCTGGGTTCTGGCGTAATTGTTTCTAAAAGAGGATATGTATTGACTAATTCACATCTTGTTTCAGGACAGAGGTTTGTTACGGTGACGTTGTTTACTGCACAGGGACAGAGAAGTTTCAAAGGTCAGATAGTTGCCCAGGCATCTGACCGCGATCTGGCTATCGTAAAAATAGACCCGCAGAATATCGACTTACCGGTTGTGCCTACAGGAAATTCCGATGCAGTTCAAGTAGGTGATACGGTTTTAGCCTTTGGTAATCCCTTCGGTTTATCCCAAACAGTAACGTCGGGCATAGTCAGTGCGGTAAGGGCCTTCACGGTCATTGAGGGACATCAACTTAATAACCTCATCCAGACAGATGCTCCCATAAACCAGGGCAATTCCGGCGGTCCGTTGGTCAATCTACGCGGTGAAGTTATCGGGATAAATACAGCAATTTATTCCCCTACTCAAACACACACGGGATTAGGTTTTGCTGTAGCAATAAATCAGGCAAAAGAGGTGTTTAGCAGTTATATGGATGGGTCTACCCGAAAAGTTGCCATGCAATTCTTAGGTTACCCCAGTCCCAGAGCATATCTGATGGCTGGGCGACAAAAACAACCTAACACGAGAGTACCGGAAGATGCACCCTCCTGGCTGGGTGTAAACATACAAATTTTAAACGATGTTCTCGCTGAACAGATGAATGTTCCGGTAGACAGGGGCATTCTGATAAATGAGGTTTATGCTAATTCACCGGCTGCCGAAGCGGGATTAAAACGCGGGGATGTAATCATTCGTTTTGATGGCAAAAGAATTACTGATGAAACGCAAATAAGAACTTTGTTAGCAAAGAAGAAACCCGGCGATAAGGTCAAGTTGACCATACTGCGGGGAAGAAAACGTCTGGATATTAAACTTGAGACTGCGGGGGGTGGCTGGGGGCAAGCTCAACCGGCAGCCATACAAAATAAATCGATTAATCTATTGAAAAATGCGGAAATAGAAACCGGGAGTGCGGAAATCGTCTCCCTGGGAATTGCTGCGATTACCATCACTCCAGAAATCGCATTTACTTATGGTTTACCGAAAGACGCCAGGGGGATAATTGCCACTGAAACAGAAGGTTTGGCATTAAACTGCGGAATAAAAGATGGTGACATAATTAAGAAAGCGAATAATAAATCGACCCCTGATTTGGTAAGTTTCTTAAAAGCAATAAAGAAAGGAGATTTATCCAGAGGTATCCCTT
>DATKVN010000073.1 GCA_035530055.1 bacterium
TTGCGACTTATCTTGGGGATTGACATTCCATGGGTAGGTTTCTCCTCCCAGCTTATTGAGAAATGTCTGATGATCAAAATCATCCACCAAAAGGATTTTGCTTTCGGCATCCGGGCAGTAGATAAAAATTACCGCCGAAGCTACCAATCCAGCCAATAGAGTGGATAACCTGTTTCTCCTCATCAATTTGCACCCCATCTCCAAAACTCCCGTAGGGGACGGACGCAGTTTATGCCGATTTTTCGGCGTGCCGTCCCATCGGCGATTGTAGGGGACGGACTCTGTGCCGTCCCTTCTTTTGAAGTTTTTCGTAGGGGACGGACGCAGTTTATGCCGATTTTTCGGCGTGCCGTCCCTGTCATTGGGCGACCACGGAGTGTCGCCCCTACATTGCCATCTTTCATTTGGTGGCCACAGAGTGCCACCACTACATTAAAACGTTATTACCATGGAAAACAAGTGCGTGCTTCCCAGGTCATAGTGTCTCTCCCAGGCATAATCGAAACGGAAAAACCTATAGCCGAGACTTCCCCCCAGAGTAAAATTCCACTTACCCTTATCCTGATTAATCAAACCTGTTCTAAGACCTATTCCCCTCTTCCGTAACCACCACTCAATTCCCAGGTGAGTCTCAACGTAACTCTCCAATAGTCTGTCCATATCGATTGCAAAGTTCATAAAGGGATTGGGTCTAAATCCTATTCCCAGCCGTAAATTGGCGGGAAGCTGGTCTTTTGCCTGGGTCTCCCACCTTATTTTTGGTCGATTGAAGTCCTGGTATAGAAGCCCCAGGTTCAAGTGTCCAGCAAAAGTATTGTATAGAATACCAATGTCCGCTCCTATCCCGCTCCCTGCGTCTTTATAATCTACAGAGTAATATTTTATATTTGCTCCCAAACTGAATGGGGTTGCTATTTTGACCCCATAGGTTATGATGTAGGTATTCTCCGTATAATCCATAAATTCTACATTTTTTGTCGTGTCCAGGCGTATCCAGCTAAACCCCAGCGAACCATTGCCAACATTGGGATGGACATAGCCCAGAAATTCGTAATTTATCAATCCTAAACTGAAGAGGTCTTTGTGCATTACGCTGAGCTCGCTCTTTTCTATCCGCGCTATGCCAGCAGGGTTCCAGTAGATGCTATTTCCGTCGTCACTTATTGCGGTAAAGGCATCTCCCATTCCTTTTGGTCGGGCTCCAATACCTATCCTGTCAAAAGCTCCAGCTTCTACTTTCTGTGGCGGGTGATGGGCGACGCTTAACGCAAAAGCGATTAGAACAATCCAAAAAAGTTTATGAACTGCATGACGCATAATGTCACATCCCTTTTCCCGTAGGGGACGGACTCTGTGCCGTCCCTAACGGGTGGCCACGGAGTGCCACCCCTACAGGGCGACCACGGAGTGTCGCCCCTACATTGAGTTGCTTAGCGGATTACGCCGATGACATGTTTTACCTGGTCTGTCTTCTTGTCTAAATCCTCTGCTTCTAGAAGATATAAGTATAAACCGTTTCTCACTAAATTTTCAGAATTATCTCTTGCATACCAGTAAATTGTATGCTCTACGTCCGGTTCTTTTTCACCCCCATCAATCTTTCTTACTAAATTCCCGGCTAAATCATAAATTTTCAAGGTTATATTCGCATAACGGGCAAGTGTAAACTTAAAACTGGCTCTGTCTTTAATCCCGTCATTGTTAGGTGAGATGGGATTGTCCGGGACAACAATACTTTGAATCAGGGAATCTCCTCTCCCTTTTCTGAAATCATCAACTTCCAGAACTTCCAGTTGATCAATTACCAGAGTACCACTCCCGCCGTCTCCCTTGCTCACCACAAAAGAGATACCCGCAATCTTCGTTAAATCGAGCGCATCAGCAATATCGCCATTACTATATGTTCCACTTTTGTGGAGGGAGAGTTCTTCGTAAGGGATGGTTGCAGTCTTCCACTCCCCTCCGGTATTCGTGACGTCATAGATTTTTTTATAAAATATAGTCCCATTCTTATCCATTACCCTCAATTCCAGGTTGTTGTCTCTTCCTGTTCCTTTATATTTAAATCTCAAAGAATCACTTCCGGCAATATTCCTTCCCCAATCTCTTTCCATTACTGTCCAATCGTCAATATCTCCCCGGTTAAATTTATAGGTCAACTGTAATGCTTTTCCATCCTGGCCAGATACGGTATCTAATGATGTAGTCGTAACTCCCTTATCTTCATCGCATCCATAATTTTGCCAGCCGGAAATAGGAGCAGGCTCGTCCATCTTGTCCAGAACGCTAATCGGACCCCCGGAAGAACTGCCGGGCCCGGCAAATCTTATGTTGTCAATGTAAACTTTACCAGTCCTGGGAGTCTGGTCAAAGACTACGTTTACCTGCCTTACCGCGCTGGTATCGAGGCCTGCGAAATCTGCAAGGGGTATCGTCACTTCCTGATAGGCAGTGGTCACACTCCCGATGTAACTTGTAACTTGAACCTCGGGCTCAGTTCCAGGCGTATCTCCTGTATCTGCTATCTCCACCTTGAATTTTTCACCACCTGCTGCTCCCTTCACCCAGAATTTCAGGTTCTGGTATCCACTCAAGTCATAACCGCTCTCGTCACTCCTTATAAAACTCCAGTAACCACTCCACTGTCCCGAGGAAAAATCGTAAGTAATGGAAAGAGCATAGACTCCTTCTTTAGCATTGCCAGAGTCATAGGTTATAGAAGGGTCGTAGTTTCCACCGGGCGACATAGCTCCCGCATTACCACCAAGGTCATTGGGTGGTGTGCCACAATTGAAGTTATCGAAGAGAAGACTGACTGAGGGTGTGTTTAACTGGTAAGATTCCAAGCTGTCAATCGCAACTTTCCCACTCCCGCCTTCCGACACGTTTATAGCAAACCCTATCTGGGAAATATTTCCTCTATCCAGCGTACCATTCCCGGTTCCTTCCCAGTGGGAGAGGCTGTCAAATGTTAAAATTGATTGAGTCCAGGTGGAAATATTTGAAAGGTTAGCCAGTTTCCTTTCAAATACATCACCGTCAGTATCGGTTATCTGAAATTTTATGTGATTGGATTCTCCTGCCCCCTTATAGTAAAACCTTACAGCATCTCCCGAAGAGATGTCCACATTGGCAAAGTCTTCTCTATTAATGGCAACCCATTCCCCGGAATCGATATCGTAGTCCAGTCGAACGGCATTCCCCGTTAAGCCACTGACTGTGGAAGTAGAGAGACTTGCTCCACTATCAGTCTCAACCGGCCAATTAGCAGATGAGTCCATGCTGTCCAGAACTTCAGCAAAACTCAAACCCGCAAGAAAAATCAGAAACAGGGAAATCGTAAGCCAATTTTTAACTGTTTTCCTGACTGTTTGCAAATAGAGTCACCTCATTTCTCAATAATTACCAATTCCACCCTTCTATTGAGTGCTCTCCCTTGCCAGGTATCATTTTCAGTAATCGGTTTAGCCTCTCCGTAACCCACAGCGTGTAGACGGTCGGGATCGATTCCTCCGGTTATCACCAGGTAGTTCAGAACGATTGCTGCTCTCTTTCTGGAGAGGAGAAGGTTCAACTCATCAACTCCCACGCTATCCGAATATCCCTCGATGCGTAGTTTATATTTGGGATTTAACTTCAAAATATCTACCATCTTGTTTATCTTGGGAAATTCTCTTGCTGAAATGTGGATGTCTCCGGAATCAAAACTGATTATAACAGCATCGGGAAGGTATGTCTCTTTGGTCTCTTTGGCCACTTTAGCCTCTTTGGTTACTTTGACCTCTTTAGTCTCTTTGGTTTCTTCAACACCTTTACCATCGGTGAAATAGATGTCATCAAAGTAAATAATGCCTTCTTTGGGATTGCTTGTCAAATCGTCAAAGACAACCACAAATTCAGTCATTTTGCCCCAGTCGGTTATTCTTTTGAACTTATTAAGGGGGACTACCACCTTCTGCCACTCGCTGGTCACTCCGGAAACGAGGAAACTTCCCACCTGTGTGGGATTTTTCAACTCCACCTTGAACCTCTTGGTAAAACCCTTCTCTTCGTCTCCCTTGACAAAGAAGACAAGCTCTTTATAGGCTTTCAAGTCTTGGTTCTGCAACTTTGTCCAGAAGCCATTGTAGGCAGGTTCAGGAGAGTCCACATCATAGGTTAATTTCAACGAATAACCCTTATCTCCGCACTTCACCTCAGAGGAAAACGAGTCTATGCACGTCTGCGTAAAGTCGGTGGGGTCTTTGTCCCAGGCACCAAAGTCTCCTCCCAGATTGTTCGGCTTCTGTCCTGAGTCAAAATCTGCCACCTTAAGAATTGCCCCATTGCTCGTTCCTGTCACCATGAATACCATTGATACCAGGAGAATTACTACCAGATTGATGTAATTTTTTCGAAACATTCTTCACCTCCTTAACTTCCGTTCTTTGGGCGACCACGGAGTGTCGCCCCTACATCATTTCCTGTAGGGGACGGACTCTGTGCCGTCCCTTCATTTGGGTGGCCACGGAGTGCCACCCCTACATTATTTCCTGCAAAAAATCACCCTGACCCCTTTTTTTTATTTTGAAAAATAGAGATTATCAATATAGATTGCCCCCTCTCTATCTGTGGCTATTCTGTCCTCAAATACTATCACGAATTCAGTCATTTTGCTGAAGTCAGTAATTCCCACAAAGTTCTTAAGAGGAACAACTACTTTCTGCCAGTCTGAAGTAACTCCCTTTACATAATACTTACCCACTTCTTTCTTCGTATTTTTCAGTTCAATCTTAAACTGGGTAGTGAAACCATCCTTTTCATCGCCTTTTACATAGAAGACGAAATTTTTGTAGGGAGTAACATCGATATGTTGCAGTTTAGTCCAATAACCATTAAAGGCAGGGCTGGGAGAATCGACATCGTAGTCCAGCTTCATAGAGTAGCCTTTCTCTCCGCACTTGACATCAGAAGTGAAATACTCCCTGCAGGTCTGTGTCTCATCCGCAGGGTCGCGGTCCCATGCTCCTAAATCGCCTCCCACGTTATTGGGCTTTGCTCCATTATCAAAGTCGTCAATCATCAGGATGTCTCCAGGTTTTTCCACTGACACTTTCTCTTTTTTTACTACCTTCTCTTCTTTTACTACCTTTGCTTCCTTAACTGTCTTTTCCTCTTTTACTCGGTACTCCTCTAATGGAACGCATCCAAACAGAATTAAGACTCCCAGCACCACCAAAGAAGAAAAGATAACATTCTTGTCCATTTACAATTCCTCCTTTCTCTTTTATTTTTTGCCATTTAAATATTGTAGCAGCAAAGCGTAAGCTTTGCCTCCCTGTAGGGGACGGACTCTGTGCCGTCCCTTTCATTAGGCGGCCACGGAGTGCCGCCCCTACAATGCAGAGCTATCGCTCTACAGCTACATTACATATCAAAATCTTACGGTAAGTGAAATCCTGTGAGAACCGTAGGTCTCTACTATCTCCAGAGGGAAGATAAAAGCATAATCAAGCTGGATACCAAAATATCTTGCCAGAGCCTTATTAAAGCTGAAACCAAATGTAATTTCCCTGATATTCCCGCCCATCCTAAGTCCTAACATCTTCTCGACGAACCAGCCCTCTAATCCTAAATGTACGTTTAGCTTATCTTCCAGGCTCCCCCAATCCTGAAAACGATAGGCGAAATCGAGCGTCGGTGTCACATCCCGCACTATAATTCTCCTCAGTATCTTAAATCCTTTCATTCTATAAGCAAACCCGACTCTCGCTTCCAAAGGAACTCTATCTCTACTCTTTAAACCAACATCGGGCGTGGTGATGTTCTCTATGCACATACCTATAGATAGTCCAGAGAACCTGGGCAGGTTTGGCTTGACCAAAAGCCCGATATCGAATGTAAAGTTGGCTTTGGAACGCCCGCTGGCAAATACAGGGTCTCCCCTCGAATACTCATCCAGTGTATAACCATGACTCAAACACTTCAGATTTACACCCGTAAATACTTCCGGGATTAATCTGGGAACAAAATCATTAATCTTGCTTGCATAGGTGAGAGTATAGGTCTCCTCTTTGTAGAGATTAGTAGAAATGAATCCCGCCCTACTAATTCCAAACGCACCAACTCTATGTACGGGAAGCACATAAGAGAAGTAGTTCAGGCCTAAATCTACTCCATCAAGACCCGTATATAGTCTGGAATACATAAAGTTCGCTTCAGGATATTTCATCTGGGCAAGTCCAGCAGGATTCCAGAGTGGACTTGAAGCATCGTCAGCCAATCCGCAGAAGGCACCACCCATTCCAGCCGAGCGAGTCCCCCAGCCACTATCCTTAAAGGCAGAATACACCTTGTGTGGTGTGTTAGGCGCCACGTTTAACCCTACGAAGATTAAGATGAAGAACAAAAATTTCTTAAACATCTTTATCCATCCTTGGAAATCTCTTCACATTCTTTACGAACTCCCTTATGCAATAGGTAAGCCTGAATATGGCCTGTTTTCTCAAATATCTCCCAGTAGAAATCAGTCTCCCGGGAAATCAGCCTGGGAATTTTGCTGTATTCGTTCTCAACAAAAGATAATCCCACATCATACTGGTTGGGCAGTTCGGTTTTGCCCTTACCTCGACGACTCTTTTCCTTAGTCCAGACCGTCCAGGCAATCGACTCTATCGGTTTTGAAGTGGGTATTACACTTATTCCCAATTTCAAAAATTCAGGCAACCGATACTCTCCAGGCCACTTCAACAGAATACCGTTACTGCTGATATTCTTTGTAGTGGTATGGACTAAGCCTCTCCCCGTATGTTTTCTTTCCGGACTGACCGTTTTACAATTTACGGGAATCTTAACCGCAAAGCGGTCAAATTTTCTCCTCTCACCAGATGTTCTATCTTTCCCCATCAGATTTACCTCCTTAAAACCGCAATATGCATTTTGTTTTATCGGGTGGCCACGGAGTGCCACCCCTACATGATTCCCTGTAGGGGACGGACTCTGTGCCGTCCCTTCGTTTGGACGACCATCCCGATACATCGGGGTGAACTGCGTGTCGCCGATACGCCACCGCTATTTCGCTACGGCTATGGTACCACTGACCAATCTTTTCTTTCCATCTACATTCGCTTCAAACTGATAGATATATACTCCACTTTCCACTATGTTTCCATCTTCATCTTTGCCATCCCATTCATAAGGCTCTCCGTCGATTGTCCTTATCTTCTTGCCGGTGATATCGTAAATCCTGATAGTCGTAATCTGTCCACTTAGACCACTGAAATAGGCAACATCATTTTTCCCGTCAACATAGGCAGGAGTAATAATTCTCTCCTCGGGCCTGTATTCGGAAATTCCCATTGGCCGAGCCTTAAACAGAGCATAATAGCTGAAGTGGCTTACCCTTATCGTAGTAATATTTCTGTCGCCATCAATCTTCCCGCCCACCGGCCTCCAGGTAATTCCATCCCACCAATAGCAAGCCAGTTGACTCTCGTTAAACTCCATTTCTTTCCCTTTCCAATCTTCCGGCCTGCCATCATTATCCAGGTCGAAGTAGAGTAGAGTCATTGTGACTGGCTTCTTGAATTTTGTACCTTCCGGAATAAAGTTGTAAATTGCGACAGGTTGCCAATTCCCTGTTCCAGAATAGCCTGGTATTCTGCTTAAATCCGTAATCTGTTCTATGGTTATTTTAGTGTCTTTACTTAGCGCTCCTTCCAGAATGTTGACTATAACTTCACCGTCAGTAAAATTCCCATCGGGGAGAATTATGTTTCCACCTTTGGCCCCGACAGTTCCGGTGATGCTTTGAGTTACTTCAATTATCTGTGGCCAGGATTCATCTCTCCAGCTACCAATGTTGCCTTCACCATCGCCAGCTTCTAACCAGTAATATATGTGGCATGGTTGAGATACTACCTGAGAAGGCAGAATATAAGTCGCTGTTTTCTCCGTGAGGCTCCCTTGTAAAGCCATTGCGCGAATTTGCCACTCGCCACTCTTGCCTATTTTGTAGTGAATGGTGGCACTCTCCACCGACTTATCATCAGTAATCTTAGCAATAAATACTATCTTGTTTCCGATAATTCCGATTTCCTCTATCGGCTCATGAGAAATGACCGGTTTATCCTCTGGAGCAAGATGGTAAAGGTCGAATGAAATTATTGTTGAATATTCTCCTGCTCCAGCGCTTCCAAAAAGTCCTCCCAGGTAAACATATATTGACGAACTCGCAGGTCTAAGGTCAGGAGGATCGTTCGGATAGGGAGACAGATTGGTGTATCCCGGTCCGCCATAACAGATATTTGCATAACCACCACTAAAAGCCCCAGCCCAGCTTTCATCATATTGAGTTGTATTGGGGTCATCCCAGTCACCTCTATCTTTAAACCAGGCCCAGTCGGTAGTAGTGCTGAAAACCACACCTCCTGCCTGTACATCATCATAAACCCGCCACAATAAAGGAGCCCTCTGCTTCCCGTCAGCAGTAATCAAACCTCCCCGCTGGAACCCTCCGCCACTCCAATTCGTGTTGTCAGTGTAAACGTCGATAAACCAGAGAGACTGGTCGGATTCATAATCTATCTCTATATATTGATCTGGTGTACCAAGTTCTGTA
>DATKVN010000074.1 GCA_035530055.1 bacterium
TCTAAAAAGTTGTGAGTAGTGTAGCCCTTTATGGGCGTAATTTTTACGGGGATAAACCTTTGGGCGACCATAAAGGTCGCCCCTACGCGACCAATTTACTAATTTATCACTTTTCGAACATACTGTAAAGAGCAGGAATAACTATCAGCGTAAGGATAGTGCCAACCAGCAATCCACCTATTATAGAGATAGCCACCACCGAGCGCGCTGCCGAACCTTCAGCACGGCTAAGAGCCAGAGGAAACATTCCCAGAACAGTAGTAGAGGCAGTCATTATAATTGGACGTAACCTGGTTGCTGCTCCCTCGACAATTGCCTCCATTTTTTCCATTCCTTTCTTGCGCAATTGATTAATGTAATCAATCATAACTATAGCATTATTTACTATGATTCCGGTAAGGATAATTACCCCCATACCTGAGGGAAGACTAAGATTCTTTCCGCTAAGGATCATACCCAGGATAACTCCAATTATCGCCAGGGGAACAGTGAACATAATAACCAATGGCTGGGTAAAAGACTCAAATTGTGCTGCCATAATCATAAAAACTAAAAGCACTGCTAAAATAAGTATCTGACCCAAACTTATGAAGGTCTCTCGCATCTTCTCCGCCTGTCCTCCATAGTCAACAAAGTACCCTTCCGGGAAAGATATTCTCCTCACCTTACTTTTTATATCCCTCATCGCGCCGGACAAGGGTCTACCACTGAGATTGGCAGTCAACGAGACCATTCTTTTCTGGTTCTCTCGATCCAACCTTATCGGCCCTCTAGCCTCCCGAATCTCGGCAACATCTTTCAAACGGATAAGTATTCCCGGGGGAGAAGGAAGAACTATATTCTCAATCTCCCTGAGACTCTCTCTGCCTTTTTCATCAAGAGAGACGCGGATATTGACTTCTTCGCCTCCCTGGCGAAACATCGTAGCCACTTTTCCCTGAATCGCTGTTTGCAATGTAGAGGCAATTTGACTGACAGCCAATCCCGCCTGGGACGCACGGCGACGGTCGATTATAAGTTGTAATTCTGGCCTTCCTTTCTCCAACGAACTCCCTAAATCATAGACTCCCTTAATCTTACCTATTGCTCCCATAACTGATGTGGAAATCCCCTCAAGAATCCCCAGATCTTTGCCAAAGAGTTTAAGTTCGATAGCAGCCTGCCGGGTTCCTCCTCCCGTAATTATGGACTGGGACATATCTATAGATTCGTATTCCGCTCCCTCTATCGGAGGAAGTTGAGCGCGAACGTCATCAATAATCTCTTTGGAAATACGTTTTCTCTTCAACTTATCTTCCAAGCGAATGAAAATTTCTGCCTCGTTCACCCCTGCTGACCCCATCCCAAAGGCTGCATCCTGTTTTGTTGCCTCGGAGAGGCCAGTAAAAGCACCTACACTCTGCACGCCCTCCTCTGCCAGAACAATATCCTCAATTTTTCTGACCACTCTATCGGTCTCCTCCAAATTGGTTCCCACAGGCATCTTCACCATAAAGAAAGCCATATTAATATCTATATCAGGAAAAAACTCCTTCCCCATAAAGGGAATTAGACACAGACTCAATAGAAATAAGATGATTGCCCAGGAGACTATTCCTTTGCGACGAGCCAATATCTTGCCCAAAAATCCTTTATATCTCTCTCGAAAATAGCCATAAGTTCTCCTGCCAAAACTAACCTCGTAACCTTTAGATGAACCTGCCTTGAAAATCCTGGAAGCCATCATTGGCACCAGAGTCAGGGCTACAAACAAGGAAGCGACCAGGGCAAAAGAGATAGTTAAAGCCATCTGAGTAAAAAGCTTCCCGGCAATTCCTTTTATGAATAAAAGCGGTAGAAAGACCGCCACCGTGGTGAGGGTTGAGGTGGTAATGGCTTTCGCCACTTCAGTGGCTCCTGATTTAGCCGAAATCCTGGGGTCTTCACCGAGGCTCAAATGACGAAAAGTGTTCTCAATTACCACAATCGCATTGTCCACAATCATCCCCACTCCCAGAGCAATTCCAATCATAGTAACAAAGTTTAGCGTGTAGCCCAGAAAGTATAGAGGAATAAAAGTGGCTATCAAAGAGAGAGGAATTGCTAACGCTATGGCAACTGTTGGATAGAGGCTGCGCAAGAAAAGAAAGAGAATGCCAATCGCCAGAAGACCACCTACGAGAGCATTGGAGCCCGTCACCTTAAGGATTCTCTTTATCATCCGGGACTGGTCGAAAACAGAGTAGTACTTTATATCTTGGGGAAGTCTCCCTTTCAACTCCTTAACTGCTCTATTCACGCCATTGGAAACTGCCACGGTGTTGGCTCCTGATTCTTTATTCACTATAACCAGCACACTATTCTGTTTATTAGTACGAGCGTAACTGCGTATTTCTCGATGCGCGTCAGAAACCGCGGCAATATCCTTCAAATATATGGGAACATTACCTCTGAGCGCAATCACAGTGTTCTTGATCTCATCAACAGATTCAAATTCGCCCACAGTGCGCAGAAGATACTCCTGGTAGCCTGATTTGAGGTGACCGCCTGGGAGGTTGAGATTTTCCAAGGAAAGTTTCTGGCTGACCTCTTCTAAGGAGAGGCCGAGAGACTCCAGCTTCTTCCCATCAACCTCCACTCTTATTTCTCTCTCCTTTCCTCCCCAGACCATTGCCGAAGCAACTCCGTCTACCTGTTCCAGACGTTCCTTAAACACATCTTTAACCAGCTGGCGAAGGCTCCTCATGTCCCTCTCGCCCACAATTCCATACATCATTATGGGCATCATAGAAGGGTCAAACTTCACAACTATCGGCTTATCCATGTCCTCGGGAAGAAAGTCACTAATCATATCCAGCCTATCACGTATATCCTGAGCTAAAAGTTCCAGATTAGCGCCCCACTCAAACTCCACCATTACCGCAGATAAGCCCTCCTGAGAAAAAGACGTAACCTTTTTCACATTCTTTACAGTGGCCACCACCTCCTCGATAGGCTTAGTTACTATAGTTTCCATCTCTTCAGAAGCCACGCCTTCGTAAGTAGTAACTACTGACATCACGGGATAGGTTATATCGGGCATTAAGTCGAGCCCCAGATTGCTCAAAGAAATAACACCAACCACTACAACAATTAGAATGAGCATGGTTATAGTTACCGGGCGTTCAACAGAAAATTCAGGTAGCCTCATCAGATCCCTCCAAAAATGGGGTCAACTCTGTTTTTTCCAGCAGCTTCATCAGATGCCTTCTACTTCTACTTTTGCTCCATCTATCAAGCCGTAATTGCCTTCAATTACCACACTCTCCCCTTCACTTAATCCCTCAACAATCTCTATTTTTTCTTCATCGCTAATGCCAGTCTTGACCTCTCTTAATTTAGCACGATCGTCCTCAACAGTAAACAGAATCGTCCTCCCTTCTTTTTCCAGGACGGAAATTCTGGGCACAACCAATACATTACTATGTTCATTATAGATTATCTCTACATCAGCAAACATTCCCGGCTTCAACCTATGATCCTTATTCTCAATTTCCAGCTCAACCTTCAGTTTTCTACTCCTGAGGTCCACCGCGGGAGCAACTTTCACCACTCTACCCAGAAAATTTTCTTCCGGGTAGGCATCCACAGAGACGCGCACCTTCTCTCCTTTTCTCAATTTGGTAATATCTTTCTCTCCCACATTCACTACTATCTTAACTTTATCCATATAGGCAATATTGACAACAGGCTCTTGAGGCATCGGTTCCTGGGGGATGACTGAGTCGCCTATATCCACATAGTATCTGATTACTGTGCCCTCAATAGGCGATTTTACCTCTGCCTTTGTAAATCCTAAAGCAGGTTCATCACGGTCGATTAGAGCAACAATTTCACCCTTCTTAACACTATCTCCTTCTTCCTTAATTTTCTTAATTAACTTTCCCGAAACCCTGGTATAGACGTCCACCTCCCTCAATCCCCGAATATCGCCATTAAGAGATATTATCTCTTCTATATCTCCTTTTCCTGCCTGAACAGTCTTAATTGGAGTGACTTTTTCTTCCACAGACTCCTTTATGTTTCTTTTTGCCATGTTATACTTTACTATCCTATAGGCAACCATACCAACAACCAGTAATACCAGGATAAGTACCACTCTTTTTCCTTTCAATTCTCATCTCCTTTCGCTTCGCTCAATCCGACCGGGGTTCTCACCATCTCGAACCCGTCGCCAGACTTGTCGCTCCTTATGTGACCTCCTACTTCCGCTAAAGCGGAAGCTGGAGTAGTCCCGATGAATCGGGACGTTATAATTGCGAAGCTTCGCTTCGCTACTCCTAAATCTTTCCGGAGTGTCCCGACTTGTCGGGACAGCGTAAAGCTCTCGCTTTACACTCCATTATATGTGCTAAAGCACATAGCTTCCTGACAAATGTGAACCCATTACTGATATTTACCAACAGCTTTATCCAGAAAAGCGCTAGCAACGTTATAATCGTAGAGCGCCTGAAAATAATCGGTCTCAGCCTGAGTGAGAGAAAGCTGAGCATCACGCAGTTCAATTTCAGACATTAGGCCTTGCCTGTACCTCTCCTCAGCAATTCTCAGATTCGCCCGCGCCAGCTTAACATTCTCTTCCTGTGCTTCAATCCGTTCTCCAGCCTCTTCCATATCAAAAATAGCCTTTCTCACTTCCAGCTTTATTCTCTGTTCAACCTGATTTCTTAAAATTTCCACCTGCTCCAATCCCGCTCTTGCCTGCTTAATTCTTCCCAGATCAGAAAGACCGCTAAACAGCGGAAAGTTCAAAGCAAGAATTACGTTCCAGGTTCCGCCCCATTCCTCCCGATTATAAAACGGATTGGTATACTGATAGTTGGCCAGAAAATCTAAATTTGGCCGGTTCTCAGCCCTCACCAACTTAATAGAAACTTTACCCACCTCTTCTTGAATCATTAATTGCCTTATTTCGGACCTCTCTCGAAACGCTTTCCCCAGAGTGTCTTCCAAACTAACTTCTCTCTTCTCCCGAGGAAAGTCTCCTTTTACCTTCCAATCTTCTTCTAATCTCGCATTAAGCAAAAAAGACAACTCTTCTCTTGCCAACTTCAGATTATTCTTAGCCTTAATCAATTTTGTCTGATTATTAACCAACTGTACCTTGGCCCGGGAGACATCGTAATCAGAAACCCTCCCCTCTTTATACAGGGCACGAGTAGTCTTGTAATGAGAATCCGTTACATCTACTGCTTCCTTAGCAATTATTACGAACTGTCTGGCCAAGAGGAGATTATAAAAAGCTCTTTTCACCTCAAATATGAGATTATTTTTTACTTGTTTATATTCTTCATTAACCAACCTATAATTGAGCCTCGCCTGTTTATCCCCGTGGTATATCTTCCACCAGGCAAATAGAGGCTGTCTGAGAGTCAACTGTGTGCTATATAAATAGTCAGGCCCCAATTCGAAGGTCTGCTCGGAACCACCAAAGAAAACGCTCATTTTGGGTGACTCATTCAATCTGGTATAACTACCCGAAGCACTCAACGTTGGTAAGAAATTACCAAATGCTTCTTGCTTTCTCCCTTTTGATTCTATAATTTTCTTTTGCACAATTTTCAAATCCTGATTGTTAGCCAGAGCCAAATTTATACACCTTTCCAGAGTCAAAATCTCCTCGGCAAAAGCAACGCCAATTAGAACCTGTAAAGCAAGAGCAACTATGCCCAGCTTCCAACATAATCTACGAGCAGTCATCTTTGAGTTATTCCTCAAGATATTCCCTCCGGGACATTCATCCCATTAATCGAGCGATTGGAGTCCTTGCGAAAGCAAGGAATTCTTTTATCAATCCTCCCTTTCGGGAGGACTCCAAAAGTTCTGAGGTCTTTGCGAGAGCAAGGCTTTCCTCCCTTTTGGGAGGATTCCACCTTCTAATGTCTCTTGGAATTACAGATATTCGTCAGGGACAAGCCCAAACTGTTCAGGGTCTACCGACTCCTTAATCGAACGCCTGAAATTGCCTGTCTCAGGAGCTTTCTCTTCGAGGTTTATTTCCTGCGGCTTTTCTATCTTAGAACCATTACTATCAATAACTATTTTCACCCGGGGACGATAAGGGTCAGATGGATTTGTCTGGAAGACAAAACCAATCTCATTTGTGTCCAGTCTAACAAAAGTGCCCGGAGGATAGACGCCAATCAGTCTAATAAACTTCCTTAAAAGGACAGGTTCAAATTCTTTTCCTGAGGATTCTTCCATCTCTTTTATAGTCTTTTCAGGTGGAATCTCTTTGGCATAGTAGCGGTTGCTCCTCATAGCATCATATGTATCAGCTATACGAACCAGCATACTACCTAAATTCAACCCTCCTTTTCCTCGAGACACAACAGGATACCCGCTAAGATCGTATTTTATGTGATGCTCGAATGTAACTACATATGCCAGTTTACTTATGCCTGGGGTGTTCATCAATATTTTTGCCCCATCGGCAGGATGCAACTTTATCAATTCAAACTCCTCAGAAGTCAACTTGCCCGGTTTCTTAAGAACTTCCTCTGGAACCTTGAGTTTTCCCATATCATGTAATAGACCAGCTATTCCCAGGTCATTCAATGTCTGCCTGTCCAGACCCAATGCTTCACCCTGCACAAGAGTGAGGACAGCAACATTTACTGCGTGGCTAAAAGTATATTCATCGTGAGCCTTAAGAGAAGCCAGAGTTACCAAGGGCGTTCTATTCCTCTGAATACTGGCCACCATACTATTTATGGCAAACCGAGCTTTCTCTATATTTACTCTCTTTTTGAATTTGATATCCTCAACTATCCTTTTTATTGCGTCAACGGCATCCCTGTAAAATTCCTTAGCCTTAGCTTTAAATTCTTCACCATGTCCCAGTTCTGGTTGAGCTTCTTTAAGAGCTCCAATCTTTCCCAAAGTTATATTCTTAATCCCCTTAGAGGCTAACGCTTTAACTGGACCACCACTATTTTTGAGCTTTTCCTGTGCCATAGTCAAAACATCGATAAGCCCTAAGAATTCCTCATTTTTCAATCCCTTGAGAAACGTAATCTTCTCTATTTCTCTCTGCCGTAAGTCCCTGGTAAAACCATAAAGAGCTGCACTAATCTCGTGGAGAGCCATCCCCTCAAATATCAATTCATCTCCCATAACCGCTATATTTACCTCTTCTTTCTCTTCCAACAAAGTCTCTAAAATCTCGAAAGTCCTCATTAAAGAACGCATTATTATCGGATGCCCCGAAGGATAGATGGTCTTATTTCTGGTAGCATTAGTAAGATAAGTTATGAAATTTTCTACTAATCGCTCTTCCATACGCCCTCTCCATCAACCTTCTTCCTCAAGGTCTGGAATAGCAGAGCTTGCTCTGCGTTAACTAATCGCGAAACAAGTTTCGCTACTCCAAATAATTGGAGTAGCACCGCTTGCGGTGCGTTTACTTGCTCTGCGAACTACGAACTACGAACTACACCATGCTTTCGAATTAACCTCTCACACATTTGCCTGACAATCTTTCTCCTATATTTGGTTCCCTGTGCCAGAGCCTCCATAGCCTGTTCATTTCCTATCTTCTCCAGGGCAGTGGCAACTGCTATTCTCACCTCATCATTTCTACTTCTGGCAAAAATAGTCGATTTTCGAAGCAGTCGAACCAACCCGGGAACTGCCTCTCCAGCACCTATCTCTCCCAGCGCCTCAATCCCAGAAATAATCAGGTAATTTTTATGTCCAAAGGGATTTCTCTGAGCAATCAACTTCATTAAGAGAGGAACAGATTCTTTATTCCTCATAACGCCCAGATACTTGATAGCACCTCGCCTGACTTCTCCATCCGGGTCATCGGTCATAAGAGAAATTAATCTTAATGCTTCCCCCCCTCCTATGCTACTCAGAGCATAAACAACCTCTTTCCGAACGCGGGGATCCTTATGTTTAAGAGGGATATCCAAATAACGCACCGCCTTTTCCATCCCTATCTCTCTGAGAATCCTCACCATATTTCTCACCACATACCAGTTCTTGTCTGAAAACCTCCTGACAATTTCTGGAATTGCCTCTTCCCCTAAACCCACTATAACAGAGATAATCTTCTTTCTAAGTGAGCTATCAGTTTCTCTACCAAGTGCTTCCAGTAGAGGCACCACAGCAATTTCACCCATGTGAAGGAGAATGAAATGGATTGTCTCGTGTTTCTCCCTACCCCAATCGCGAAGCGCCGTAACCAGGTCATGCACAATTCCAATATCTCTCAGTTTTTCTAAAGCTTCCTTACAAGCGTTACGCTCTCCATCAGTCCTTCCCTTTTCCGGGCCAGCTTCCTCAATTAAGACTTCAATAATTTCCTTTGCTTTCTCATATCTCCCGGTAAGCAAAAAATCCATACCCGCCTTACCCAAATTTTTAGCAATCTCCACATAGTCACTAGATTCAGTCTCCAACCTGATTAAGTCCATAAGCACAGTCAAGGCCTGTTCCTCTATTTTTCTCTCATTAAGGGAATCTGTATACTCTTTTATCCCACTAATAGAGGAAATCTGTTCATTCAATTCTTTAAGCGCCTTTCTATACATCTCCGAAACGAACTCTTCAGTAGGTTTGGAAAGAAATAGATTTTCAATCAGCCGGCGCATATACAAGGGATCTTCCTTTCCAGACATATCAGCTAAACTATCCCCAAAAAGTGGAATTATTTCTCTTTTCCTCTCCTCCTCGGGTACAATCTTGTGGAAAAGATTCACTAAACGCTCCGTAACCCTACCCTCACCACTAACAGCCAGGGTCATCATCTCCACTATCACATAATTTGATAAATCGGGAATTATCTCTGTTACAACATCTATTTGTCCAGGTTCAATATCAATTTCTGCATCGATTAACTGTATTCTCAATTTCGGATTGAGATGGGATACGACCTCAGCCAATTTTTTTCTATGAACTTCCTTCTCCTGAGGAAGGTTCTTGAAAATATAGCTTCCTATACTATTAATAGTTTTCCTAACAGCAACTCCTCCCAGATTGCTCATACCCAGAGAACCTTTCGAAGCCACCCCCTCCAGGTAGGCAACCATCTTGTCCGGTTCCTCCTCCAGATGCAAGAGAAAATTATGTTCCACTTCACCCAACTTCAACCCACTATACAAGTCGAGGCTCCTTATCAAGTCAATCCATATCTCCTCATCACTTCTAACCTTCCCCGTTTCTGCTACTTCACCTATCTCTTCTCCAACACCGAGAACCTTCTGATAGTCAATTTCTACAATATCAATATGAGAAATTTTTCCCTCTTGACAGAGTCTTAAAAATCCTCCACTTTTCTGGAGCATCTTCGGTTCTGTAGAAGCAACTTCCAAAAACATCCTGAGCTCTTCCGCATTCAAATCCTTCTTAAAGGTAATGGAGGCTACTCCCCGCCTATGAAATTGGAGAGCGAAATCTCTAAATATCTCATTAGTCTTGTCCAGAAGCTGACCATCTACCAGAAGATTTTTTTGGGCTATCTCTAACTTAAATTCAGGAGATGCTTCAAGAACACCCTCCATAGTAGCATAGAGACGCTCCACAGAAGCCTTAATAGCAGGATGGGCAGAAGGGTAGATACCCATTGTCTTGATAGCCAGACTTAACTCTTTAATACATTTTTCCACTATAGGTCCTGCTTTGGATTCCTTCTCCTCGTCCATTCAAGAATTCCTCTTTTAATCCCTCCCCTCCGATGAAATCGGGGGACTCCAAAAATTGTGGAGTCCTTGCGAAAGCAAGGTCTTTTCCTCCCTTTCGGGAGGCATCCAGTCTTTTCACCTTTCCAAGGACTCATCTTCGGGTTTGACGACATTTTCCACTGGCACGGTAAACATAACTCCGGTTCCTGACTGAGTGAAATCGATTTTTACTTCTTCGAGTAACCTTTTGAGTTCAGAAACCAATTTCTTATCCTCAATCAAAGCAAGAATAGTCTTATTGTGTGCCCCTGTCTCTCCTAACATTTTCCTCAAGCCAGCAAATATGGGTACTTCGTAAGCGAGGTGATGCCCCATACCTTCGCTATCGAGCACGGTAGCTCTGGTTATTCCTGCTTCCACGAGAATAGAAAGAAGATCGTTCAAAAGGTCAATCTTGTTAAGTACAATTACCAAAAGTTCCATAACAATTCTCCTTCTGTCAGCCCTGTCCAATTTCCCCTGCTTTAGAAATCGCATACTTCACTCCCAAAGGGCCCAAAATTTCATGAATAATTGTAGTTGCTGTAATAATAGTAATAGTTATGGCTGCCAATTCTCCATAAATCCCGAATTCTCTCTGGACAATCATAGCCAGACCAATGGCTACTCCTGCTTGCGAAAGTAGAGCAAAGCCCAAATATTTTCGCAGATTCATTTCGGCTTTGGAAATATAAGCTCCCAAAGAAGCTCCACCAATTTTGCCAAAACCTCTCGCCAAAATATAGACAAGACCCAAAAGCCCCATCTTAGGAATTAGTCCCAACTGGAGATGAGCGCCAGCTAAAACAAAAAAAGCAACGTAAATAGGAATGGTTATCGACTGGATAGCCTCAAAAGTCCTCCTACCAGAAAGTGAGAACGTATTTGCCACAGTTATTCCCAAAACCATAGTAGCCAAAATTAGCGAAAAATTGAAGAGACCGGCCAAACCAGTACAGATTAAGATACCTCCCAGAGAATAAGTCAAGATCTCGTTTTTATCATATCTTCTTTTTACAACATAGGACAAAGCCAATCCCAATAAAACTCCCAGAACCACAGCACCTAAGATTCGAAGCAAGGGCCACTCCAAAACACTCTGCAGACTAACTCCCCTGCTCCCACCAATTGAGAACATAGCTAAAGCGCTGGCGAAACCATAAATTATAAGTGCTAAACCGTCATCCAGCCCGACTATAGCCAAAAGGGAAGTAGTTAAAGGTCCCTTCGCTTTAAATTCCTGAAGCACCACCACCGTGCCTGCAGGAGCAGTAGCCACACCAAGAGAGCCGAGAATTAGACTGAGAGCAAGATTATGGGTCAAAAGCCAGACTCCAAAAGTTATTAAAATAAACGTAGCTATAGCCTGTACAAACAGGATAGTGATAATTTTCCCGCCGAGTCTCTTCAATAACCCCCATCTCAATTCATTGCCGATAATAAAAGCAATTATTCCCAGGGCAAAATCGGTAATTATACCCATTCGCTCCAATAAATCGAGCCTAAATACGCCAAAGACAGAAGGTCCCAGAAAAATACCGACTATGAGATAACCCACCACCGCAGGAAATTTCAATCTATTAAGAATCTTACCCCCAATAACTCCCAGAACTAAAACTATGCCAATCAAAAATAGTATATCCATTGAAGGTAACATCCTCTTTTCTATTTCTCAAATTTATTAAAAATATCGATTATCTCAGCAGGGTTTTGGGCTTTAAGAAGCGATTCCCTGAAAGATTCTTCCTTCAATAATCTTGTTAAATGGGCAAGTAACACCAGGTATTCATCAAGTCCAGCCGTCTTGGGAGTCCCCATCAAAAATAACAGTCTCGCTTTCTTCCCATCCAGAGAATCAAACTCAACACCCAGTTCAGACTTGCCGAAGACGATTACAAAGCCGGTAACAGCATCAGTTCTGGCATGAGGAATAGCCACTCCCTCACCTATCCCTGTCGAAGTGAGTTTCTCTCGCTCCAGAACATCTTTGTGGAACATTTCATAGTTGGTTATCTCTTTAGCCTTACGAATGAAACTCCCCAATTCTCTGATTGCTTCATCCTTTCCTGTCGCTTTCAGGTTGAGGCAAATCATCTCCTCTTTTAGGTAATCTGAAATTCTCATGCCAGCTCCTCCTTTAAAAATAGAAACACATCCTAAAAATCAAACTTTTCCAAACCCCGCGGGTCCCTTGGAGATCATAGACCCTTCGCAATTTCATTAATTATATCAAAATCTACTTACACATTCAAGCAAAAACATAAAGGTTGATTTCAAAATAATAATTTGCTATAATCACAGAAAATTTGTGTGAGGATAGAAAGTGCCTAAATGTCATAAACATGGAAAATATTTTTCTGTGACTATTGCTCTCCTTTGTATAAGCATAGTTATATTTGGAGTTTATGATATAAATCGTTTACAAATGGCTCAAGTGAGTAGCGAAGGGAATTCGGAAAGATATGGCGAGGTAGAAAAAGAAATTGACAAAAATCCTGAATATGCTAAATACTATGAAAGCATTGCTTGTAGTTCTCCTTTAATTTTACCTCATTTCAATACGGTACTTCAAACTCATTCTTCTTTATCCTCCTTTTCTTGTAATTGCCTGTTTAAAGAAGTCCCAATCCGTGCACCTCCCTCTTTAAAGTCCTGATAAACAACATTCTAAATCGTAATAAATGATTGGCTTCCTAAGGTGTTAGGACTTGCCAGGGGGTGAAAATTATGTTATTAATAATAATGCACAATAATGAAAAATATTTACAAGAAATTTTCTCCATAATAAAAAAAGAAAAGATCGCTGATGTTAAAATCATAGAAAAGAAAGGACTTGGTTCGTCTTTTTCTGGGGAATCTAGTGACCTATTCAGCCTGACACGAGGACAGTTATTGTCTGAATACGACAAAGCACTTCTCTCAGTGGTAAAAGATAAGGATAGCTTGAATCATATCCTGAACTTCATCGACCAAGATCCAACGATAAAACTTCTTAATTTAGATAGCAAGGGGTTCATTTGCACCATTCCTTTCGATAGGATTACAGGCTTGGAAATAAAATAATGTACCTTAAAGCAATCCGGAAGGGACCAGATATAGGGTTTAGCGATGTTGAAAAGTACTGATAAAGGAACAATAGACAAAGTTTCGCGGAATTAAGTAGAGGGGTATCCAATGGACTTATTACTTCTAATTGGCGTAACTATAGCTCTGGGATTTATTGGTGGCAAGATTAGCAACAAGCTCAAATTCCCAGCAGTAATAGGTTACATCATAATCGGTGTCCTGCTAGGCCCTTCCCTTTTTGGTATCTTTGACTTAACTTTATTAAATCGAATGGGTATGATTAGTGATTTCGCTCTGGGATTAATTGCTTTTATCATTGGAGAAGAATTAAGACTGGGTATTTTAAGGAAAATGGGAAAAACAGTTATGAGTATACTTTTCGTAGAATCTATGTTCACATTTATTTTGATAGCTGTAGCAATTTACCTTTTGACTCGGGATGTTGCTCTCAGTTTGATTCTTGGCTCCTTAGGTGTAGCCACTGCGCCAGCAGGAACATTTATAGTATTACGGGAATACAAGGCGAAAGGGCCTTTATCCAATACACTCCTGGCAATAGTTGGTTTAGATGATGCCGTAGCAATTATAATCTATGGTTTTGCTAGTGCCTTAGCTAAACTTTCGATTAGCGGAAAAGAAAGAATCACTGTTCAGAATACTTTTCAGGGACCGTTGATTGAAATCGGAGGTGCTGTGGTTATAGGAATCATATTGGGAATAGTATTATCTTATGTAGCGAGAAAATTACACGAGAGAAACGAACTTTTGACAATATCTCTTGTAGCTATTCTTATTTGCACCGGGTTATCCAATATCTTTCATTTTTCGTCAATTTTAGCTAATTTGGTTTTGGGAATAACCACAGCCAATATATTCTTACTGACTGGCAAGAGAATTTTTGGAGCTATCGAAGGTATAGCCTCCCCCATTTATATTGCTTTCTTCGTTTTAGCTGGTGCACATCTCCAAATTGGGATAGTTCCTAAAATGGGATTATTAGGACTGATCTATATTTTGACCAGGTCTGTTGCCAAGATAGGAGGAGCCTCGTTAGGGGCCTATCTTTCAAAAGCCGAGAGGAATATACAGAAATATTTAGGTTTTGGGTTATTTACCCAGGCGGGGGTCGCCATTGGTTTAGCTATGGTTGTTCAGAGGGAGTTCGGGCTTTATGGAGAATTGGCAACTGTAGCCGTTACTACCATCACAGCAACTACAATTATCCTGGAAATCATTGGCCCGTTAGGAGTAAAATACGCAATTACCAAAGCGGGAGAAATAGGACAGGCAAAATAAAAACCTTCGCTTCACTTAATACTTTCCGACGTTCAGTCATATCAAAACCTACACCACTTAGCTACTTGCCTTACCAACAGTCAGAGGAAAAGTACCCTTTTGTTTGTTATTATTAAAATTCTTTATGCACTGCTTGGCTAATATATTCCGGGAGGTTATTGAACCCTTTATCTGCTATTTCTTTGAGTATGGGAGCCACTTGTATACTATATCTTTGGGAGATATTTACAGGGTCAAGTCCTGGCCATGCCCAACAAGAAGTATGAATAACGCCATCGACTACATAAGAAATGTTATCCAGAGTAGTAGGATGCATAGTTTCTATCGGGGACTGCCCTGGTGGATTGGAAATTAAATCGAGTAGCACAGCTCCTTTCTTAAAAAGTTTCAACATATCACGAGTAATTATAAACTCTTTCCCTCTCTTTTCCATAGGCCAGTTGATACCATTTACCAAAATATCCGTTCCTGAGATGTATTTTTGCATATTTTTAAAATCTCTTTTATTTAATACTTCTATTCGGGCAAATTTTCTGGCAGCACACTGGATTGCTCCCCAGGCAATATCGCCATATCCCATAACTTTAACTACACACTTTGAAGCATCTCCTCCCCATAACTGGAAACCTTTCTCCATACCCAAATAACCTGCCTGGTGTACTGCCTCTATCATACGACCGCCAAATGCATTTTTAATCTCTTCCATAGCAATGGTAATTATTTTGTATTTTTTCAACAAAGAACGTAAATGCGGATTCCCCGGAAGATGCATCATTGACATTATAACAGAACCTGGTTTCATCATAGACAATTCATCTTCTTTAGGCTCTTTAAGTCGCACAACTAAAGAACAGGAATAAACTTGCTTCGTTTCCACAATCTTAGCGCCTATCTGTTCATAGTCACTATCTTTTATCCCTATTCCTTCACCAGCACCTTTTTCAACATAAATAGTGTGTTTTAGAACAATCTCTTTTAGTTCTGTTGGTCTTAAGATTACCCTTTTTTCGTTAGACCTATTTTCACATGCTATACCTATATCCATTTTTAATGAGTACATCACCCAGCACTAATTGGCAAATTAGTGTTGGGTGATAAGTACGAATTAAACCCAGCACTAATTTTATATTCTTAAAGAACGCTTGAAGCGATTCTTAAGATGATTCCTCGCTTGTCCATAGTGTTTCAACTTTCTTTCTCTTTCTCTCGCATGTAATTCTGAAAGATAAGCTTCATAATATATAAGCTTCCATCTGCAATTATTGTTACAATGTTCCTTGAGACGCCTCTTTAAATTATTAGTATATCCATAATAAATTTCATTGGTTTTATCATTTTTTAAAACATATATATAATACATAATAAAATTAGTGCTGGGTCAAGTTCGGCTAACAAAGTTATGTTCATTACATTCCATAACTTTGAGCTTCACTTTACATCATCATAATGGAACGTTCTATTCTCAAAACTCTTTAATTTGTAACGTCTGTCTTTATATTCAATAATGTAGTTAGGAAGCAGAGGAGTCTTTCCGCCACCATGTTCAAGGTCTAATATAAGATGAGGCACAGCTATTCCAGAAGTATATCCTATCAAATTTCTCATAATCTCCAGGGCTCTTTCTACACTAACCCGGAAATGGTATGTGCCTTTTACCGCATCAGGAATGTAAAGGTAGTAAGGTCTAATTCGCATCATTAGTAATCCTTCAAAAAGCCTCTTTAAAGTATGCGAATCATCGTTAACTCCCGCCAATAAAACCGCCTGGTTCCCCAAGACAACACCACTATCAGCAAGCATATTACATGCTTTTATGCTTTCTTTTGTTATTTCTTGAGAATGGTTAAAATGCGTATTGAAATATATAGGAGAGTATTTCTTTAACATCCCGCAAAATTTAGGCGTAATCCGTTGCGGCAATATGCACGGGGTACGGCTATCTATTCTAATAATCTGTACATGTTTTATTCTTCTAAGATTTCTAAGATAGAATTCTATTCTTTTATCGTCCAAAAAGAGAGGGTCTCCACCGGAAATAATAACATCTCTCACAGCCTTATGTCTTTTTATGTAACGAAAGGCTTCTTGGGCACCCTTTCCTTCCAAAACTTTTTCTTTTATTCCTACTTTTCTTTTCCTTGTACAGAAACGACAATACCCCGTGCACAAATTAGTCGCCAGTAACAAAACCCGATCTTTGTATCTGTGGATTAAACTTTCAATAGGCGAATATTTCTCTTCGAAAAGTGGGTCCTTTTCACCCGCCCGCAATTCAATTTCCAACGCATCAGGAATACACTGTTTCCATATAGGGCCATTTTTCTTCCTGATTAGACTTAAATAATAAGGGTTTATTTTCATAGGATATTTTTTGATTACTTTATTGATTTTCTTTTTGTTTACTTTAACACGTTTGCTAAGAGCAGCAGTATCTATAATACTTTTTGAGACAATTTTTTGCCATTTTTCCATAGGTCCTCCTTTCAAAAAATGGGGTCAACTCTATTTTATTTTTTCTCTTTCCCAAAAGGGGTCAGAGTCATTTTTGTTGAGAGTCATTAATAACATTCCGTAATTCTTTCAGATTAATAAAACGCCCATACTTTTTCAATAAAGAAATTTTCTCTTCAATATTTTTAATCTCATCTGAAGATGTGTATTCATAGGTATGGGTTAACACAGAAACTATGATATCATGGGAGTCTTTCATCGACTTCTCCCTCAAATCAAAAGCAGTCTCCTCTACAATTTCAGGTGTGGACTTTTCAAAATAGAGATAGTGCCCTTTCGATGTTCCCACAGGAATCTCGTAAACACCAGAATCCCCTACTTTTCGATAGTCCTGGTAACTCATTTGATAAAGCGATGTCGGAGCTCCTCTCCAATCAGATACCAGACTTCTGCTATCTTTCATATATCTTCCCGGTTCACAGGAGAAATCAAAACACAAACCATTCTTTTCCAAAATAGGGATTAAGTTGCTGGAAAAGGCAAGGTATCCTCCCCGATAAGCACAAACATTCAATCCCTGCTTTCGCAATGCACCAACCTGCCCGGAAATCACCTTTTTCATTCTCGAACTATCCTGAAAATAGTATGCTTTGTGTGGGTCATCCTCATGAGGGTGAATACCGATATCGCCGCCATTTTCAATAATTTGTCTCCAAAACTTCATAAAAGGTTTATCAAGAAAAAACTTCCGCGCTCTTGGTGAAGTATGGACGAAATGAATAAACCGCCCTTTCAAATTACGTCTCGCTACTTCTATTTCCTGCTCGATTAAACCTTGCATAACTCCCACATTGGGAAGTCTTTTGTCCTCAAGTAAATCAACATCAAAATATTCTTTCCAATCTCCATCTATAGTAAAAATAAGATATAGCATAATTTGTTAAATCTACCTTAATAAACTAACCACTCTCTGACAATGCCATATGAAATTCGGGAGTATAGTCGATTTCAATTTTTACATTTTCCATCTGGCACTCGAGTAAATGTCCTCCCATCCTTTTATCTTTAGTGATAAAATGGAAGTGATACCCGGGAACATTGATTTCTTCCAGATAAGCTGGGCACCAAAATCCTACCAAAGTCCCTTCTACATCATCAAATTCAAATATTATCTGATTTTTAACCACTTCGCTAAACTGGGGATATGGCTTATCTTGCCTGGGGATATTTCTTGCCTTTACATACTCGAAAGTACCTTCTATCTTAATAGCGTAGAAAATGTCTTTTGCAGGAAATAAATTGTCTAAATATTGTTGCAATTGCTTATAATCAGAAGCCTTGTCTAACAATACTGATTTATCGGGTTGGAAAAAAGTTACTACAGCAAATGGTGTCTTCATCGAATCATCAACGGGATAGGCTATGCCATCCGCCTTTATTCGATAGAATTTACCCCCCAGGGCAAACAACTCTCCGTCAAGTGCATCAAAAGTACCTATCCCAAAGTCACCATGCTGCTTTAATTCTCCATAGGTTATCTCTCCATCATAGTCTGCTCGAAAGATAGCATTCATAGTTGACACCTGGAAAAGGACATCCTTATTTTCTGGCAAACATGAACATCCGGATATAGCTATAACCAAAGATGTTACCACCAATAAATAGCGAATAATTTTCATCATTCCTTCTCCTTAATATTTAGTATTTCAGCTAACTCAAAATAACCAGACTTGTTTCGTTTATCCTGTCTGTTGCCCAAACTCTCCCAAATAAAAATGACTCTGCCCCCTTTTTTATTTATTCCAATAATTTCTGGGATAAGCGATGTAATTCTGGATTAGCCAAAGCTAAAACCTTCTTTTTCACTACTCTAGAAAAATATTCTTTTTCAGTCTTTGTTAATTTTTCTCCTTTAAGTTTCTTCAAAAATAATTCTTTTTGCTTAGGCGAGAAAACTTGAGACAGTGAATATTCAAGACTAAACTCTTCTTTTATAGAAAGCCAGTCACTAAGTTTTGATTGCACTTGACTAAAATAATTATTAAAGGTAGATTTAAGTCTTTGGCTAGACACAACATAAGGTTTAACTACTAAATCTTCATCTTTTTTAAGTTTTTCTAGAAAACTATTGAATTCTTTTTTTCTATCACCTGGTAGAGATTTATAAAATTTGTCCGCCCAGGAGAATTTTAGATTTAAGACTTTATAAAGAGCAAGTGACATAACCATTAATGAAACCAAATAGGACTTATCAACTGGTTTCTTTAGATACCCTTTGACCATATCATAATTGAACATTCCCCTTTCCGCGCTGTTACCTAATACAACAGGAAAACCCTCCCAAAGACGAAGATCTTTACTTTTAACCACATCCGCCAAGGTCGCATTCACATCCTGCGCCTCTTCAGTCTCAAATAATGGAAACCCCAACATACTTAATCTTTTGAAGAGATTTTTATTAGCCATCGCTTAAACCTTCTTTTTTGATAATTTTTAAGAAATATTCCAAATTATTATTTACTTTATCTTCTGAAACATCAAAAGAAGCTGTCTCTCTAAAACGCTTCACTAGCAAATTCAGATCTATTTCTTGTCTTTTATCTTTCATTAGAGAAAGGCAATCCTCTATATCTACCGTAGTCGCTCTAAACAACTTAACTATAATAAGGTCGTAATAATTAAGCACCCCTAAATAAATATGGCTAAATTCTCTTATTAAAATGTGATTTCCTTTATCTAATGGTGAATCTAATAATTCCGTAGTATGTACCTTCTTGCCTCTAAATAAATCAAAAATAAAACCATCTCCCCTTGTCCAACCCCAACCACTTGCAGATTTATAGCCGAGTTGTTTTAAATTGTTTATAAGATACTTATACTCAGTTAAATCCGGCACAATTAAATCAATATCCTTGGTGGATGCTTTCACTCCCAAAAGTGTCAACGCAGTTCCTCCACAAGCAATCAAATGAACTTTTCTTTTAAGAAAACTATCCCAAACGCTAATTTTGTCCAATAAACCCTGTTTATCTATCCGGTAATTCATACAATTAATTGTATATTTTTATACAATTCTCTGTATTAAAATATACAATATATCTCCTAATATGTCAAGGGGAATTTTTTAAAAAGAAGAAACAAAACATATCCAGGGGCACATTTTGAAAAATGGGTCGTTTATCCTGCCCGTTGCCCAAACTGTCCCAAGAATTCTGTAAAAATAAAAATGACTCTGCCCCCTTTTTACTTTTTAATCAGCAAAATGAGAATTTGGGGTGGATGACGGGAATTGAACCCGCAACCACATGGACCACAACCATGTGCTCTACCATTGAGCTACACCCACCATCATGGCACCCTCGGTCCGACTCGAACGGACAACCGACGGCTTAGAAGGCCGCTGCTCTATCCAATTGAGCTACGAGGGCACTATTATTTTGCTGAATAGATTTTCCTTACCGGCCAGGATATTTCTATATTTTCTTTATCGTATCTTGCTTTAAGCGCTTTAACAAATTCATGAGTAACCAAATACCTGGCCACAAACTCCTCCACTCTCAATATTATGGAGAAATTAATGTTTGAATCGCCAAATGTGTGGTATCTAATAAACGGTTCAAATGTCTTTACAGCACCAGGAACTGTCTGTTGGATTTTTCTGGCCACATCTACTGTAACCTTCTCCACTTTTTCCAGGTCAGAACCATAAGCAACACCACATTGTAGTACAATGGACATTTCTTGCACCGGCATATAATTATTGGTGATAACACTTTCAGCGATTTTTGAATTGGGAACGATCACAATAGTGTTGGGTAAGGTTCTGATGCGAGTCGACCTCCAGCCAATATCCTCAACATATCCTGCTATATTCCCCTCCATTTCGATGTAATCACCAACATTTATCGGTCTATCAGAAATAATATGCACTCCGGCAAAAAAGTTTGAGAGAGTATTTTGCAGTGCCAGACCAACAGCCAAACCGCCTAAACCAAGAGTAGCAACTAGAGGAGTTATTTCAACATTAAGATAACGCAAAATCATCAGAAAAGCAATCAGATATATAACAATAGAGACTACCGTGCTAATCAGCCTGGGCGTCCTCTCAAACTCTTTCTGCACTTTTAGCCAACGAGATACCAAAACAGATAAAATCCTGGCAATAATCAAAGATAATAATAGCGCTGAAATAATAAAAAACATCCTGTTTATCCACAAAGAATAAGGTGCAGGAAAAGATAAAGATTTTAACCCAAAATAAAAGCCAACAAGAATAATAAAAATATATAATGGCTTCCTAATAACTTTCATTAGCATATCGTCGATATCAGTTCTGGTTTTTTCAGTAATCTTCTTAATGTATTTTGTCACTATGAGATTGAAAATCTTTGCAAATATAATCGAACCAATTATAATTAGCAAAAACTGAAAATATTCGTTTTCATAAAAAATGTTCATTTAACCTCTCCTTTAAATGCATATTTACCAACCCTACATACAGGATACCCCATCCTTGGGCAAGTCTTCAAAGAGCGGCTCTGGTTTTATCCCCAAGTCAGGGTAGGTCGGCATTTATAGACTATCAATCACTGTCTTCAGTTTAACTTGTACCTGTTCAGCCACATCCCGTAGCTTCGGATTCTCAATAGCTTGCATAGATGCAATAGGGTCTATTGCAGCTACTTCTATCTTTCCCTCTGAAATTTCTTGAACAACCACATTGCAAGGCAACATTAATCCAATCTTGTCCTCCGCCTGTAACGACTTATAAGCAAAGGGCGGATTGCATGCACCAAGGATTTTGTATTTTTTGAAATCCACATTCAGCTTTTTCTTCAGGGTTTCCTTGACGTCGATATCCGTGAGGATGCCAAAACCCTCTTTTTTCAGTTCCTCAGTCACTCTGGTAATAGCTTCGTCGAAAGAAATATTCAAGATTTTACTGAAGTAGTAACTCACGGTAATTCCTCCTTATACAGTCCCGTCAATTTTTCCTGAGCTGACTCTACCATAGCACATCTACAACACCAGTTCCAAATGGCGCCCGCAATGGGAAGTGCCGAATAGGTTATCTATTTTACATATTTTAAGTACGTCGTTCAATCGAAATTCAGTTAATTTTAGTTTTGGAGTGTCCCGACAAGTCGGGACAAAGGTACCCCGACTTGTCGGGGCGTTTTACACTCCATTATATAATTTCATTGGGATATTCTACAATTTTCGAACAAATAATTAACTAAATTATTTAGACTACAGCTTAACAGCGTGATATATTTGTCGCCAGCCCCACAATAGAGGAGGAGCTTACCATTCCTTACAATAGCACCTACGGGAAAGATTACTGCTGGCACATCAACCGCATATTGGTTGTTACCATAGAGTTCATAGGGCTTTGCTGGAATGAAGATTGGGTTTTTGGTTCTCGAGAGAACCTTTTTGGGATTCTCCGGGTCTAACAAGCTTGCGCATATGGAATAACCTCTTTCAATCGGCTCTCTAAGTCCGTATTCCCTCGCGATGTCTGAACCTATTTTCCCTACAGCATGGTATATAAACAGAAAGCCCCTATCCGTGTTGATGAGAGGATTAGCTGGACCTATTTTTTCCTGTTCATGCGGGTATTTCCCAGCTTCAAGAAATAGATTTTCCTTTCGCTGTTCATATATCTTTTCCCAATACTTTACGTATCTGGAAGGATTTAATAGTTGCTCTATTCCTTCCTCGAGTAAAGCCAGATGAATGTCAGGATGAAATCTCAAGAATATATACCATTTCTCATTGACAAGAAAGGGAATTGCGTTTCGGCTATCAAAAGACCCAATCATTCCATGATAAGTAATATTGGCAAAATCTTTTGTAGAATACACGGCTACTCTATCAGTATTTCCGCCCGTAGTAAAGGGGGGCTTTGTTTTGCCGCAGCCGATTAGCAAATACTTCTGATTGTACTTGATAATTCTTATGTCTTCTATCCCATAGATAAAATCCTGATGGTCTGTGCCGTCGCCCCGGATGACTGTATTTTTAAGCCTCTCGAATTTGAGCCCATCCTCACTAATCAAAGGCCAGATTTCCGAAATATAGTTTTCGTCAGGCCGGTATCTTTCTCTATTTAATTTGGTATCGAAATATTTTATTCTTGTATAATTCTTATGGCATCGTGGAAGAATAATCACTTTGTCCTTAAAAACTTCAGCTCCCGGGTTAAACACTGCGCCTATCTGTAATTCTTTATCCGCCTCCCAGGTGAGACCAATATCTTCAGGTTTCACAACAGGATTTTCCGGGTAAGAATCCAGTTTAAAAATAGATTCCCCTGATGCTAATTGAATGACTCTACCATTACCTAATTTTTCAATTGACTGCTCTAAAGAAGGCGTTATTTTACTTCCTGTCATAGTAGTTGATTAAACAACCTTATGAATTCTCCCGCAATCTTCTTCGGGGAGTGTTCAGTTACATACTTCTTAGCCGAAGTTAGAGTTTCGGTAATGACTTTGTCGTCTTCAAATATCCTGATTAGCAGTTTATAAAGTGCATCTTCATTTGAATATTTCATAACTTCTCTGTCAAAAAGTGAGCTAAATTCTATGTCTGAGGTCACTACTGGAGTTAAGGCACCCAGACACATCAGAATAGCACTGGGTACTACAGCTTCACCTTTTCTTATCTCATCTTTCTGTTTGTGCAAGATAGACATCGGATGCGTGAAGATAAGTATAAATGCGCTCCAGCGGAGGAAGCTCGTACCTCAACTCTATGAAGTTATAAGTTCTCAATCTTTTGATGTCTGCGACAATATACTTTGGCTCAGCTAAGATAAAGGTAGATGAATGGAAAACTCTCATTTAACCTTTGCATTACAGAAAGCATGGGAAAAATATGCAATTCTGGCGCCCATCCATAGCTGAACACTATTTTTTTGTCTAATGGTAAATCTAATTCTTTTCTTGCTTTCTGTTTATCTCCTTTGGACAAGTATCCTGTAGGATAAGGAATTATGTGGAGCTTATTTTTATCAAACCTGCTTAGCCATTCCTGCTTATAGCGATTATCAAAACAGACTATAGCGTCCCATTCAAACTCATAAAATAGAGGATTAGCGGGAAGCTTTCTTTCGTGCACTACGTAAACTATTTTTGCCTTTTTCTTAATTTCCGGGAAAATCTCTTTCAGTGATTCTAATGGCACCCACTCCACTCGTTCCACAACCAGTATTTCGTAATCTGTATCCAAAAAAGGTTGGGGATGAAAAAATGTCTCTGTATGGTCACCTTCATCACTAAAACATCTAATTACGTAAGCTTCGTCTCTGCCTACAGGTCTTATATTGTTAGGGGCAAAGACAGTTAAGCTATGCCCATTCTTTACCCATTATCTGCCAACACTTTCAGCATGAAATGATACACCACAAGCTGTATTCCACCTGGAGAGTATTGCTATTTTCATTTCAGCCTTCTTCTATACAATTCTAAGTGTTGACTTGCTACGGCTTCCCAGGAAGTAAGCTTCCGATACTCCTCTGTTCTTTCAAACACGTATTCTCCAAATTCCGGGTCTTCAAAAAGACGAATAGCTATCCTGGCAATTCCAGAAGAGTTATATGGAAGAACGAGTAGTTCATCACAAATATTCCTTAACTCCTCAAATTTAGGTATTCTTGATGCAATAACAGGCTTTTTCGCACCTATCGCCAAATGAAGAGAACCAGATGCAGAGCGGTCCTCTTCATAATAGGGAAAGAGGACAACATCACATGCGCCAAACAAATAGGGCACATCGCTATTGGGAAAAAATCTATTCGGGAATATAACGTTCTTCTGAAGAGCGAGCTCTTCTATCTTCTCATTAATATTTTCGACATAATCCTTATCTTCTTTTTTAGCGTTAAGAGCAAGACCTCCGGCAACAAATAGATATACATCTTCAACTTTCCTGCGGATTTCATCGAGCGCTTCCAGGACTATATGCAGACACTTATGGCGCTTGATAAAGCCAAACATAAGGATTATCCTACCATTCTCAGGAAGTTTTAGCTTTTTCCGGGAATCCTTCTTATTTTCATCACTAAGCTCTGTCCCATGGGGAATAACGTGAATCTTTTTTGTCGGTATTTCCAGTCGTCTCAGTATCGATGCCTGGGAAGGAAGATGGACGATGACCTCATTAGCAAACCCGGAAATTCTCTTGGCAAAATTCTCATCCACCGCTCCTCTTTCAGAAAATTGGCTTGGTCTCACACAGTGGATAGTTATAACCTTTTTAACAGTCCCATTTAATTTCTCAAGTAGGGTGGGTAACCTATCATCAAATTTGTATATACTGTATTCATGTTGAATATGGACGACATCTGTACCCTTTGTATGTCTGATGATGGGCTCTACATAGTCTTCATTTCTATCCCAACAGGGAACGACTTCAAACTTTTCCCTGTTTATAGGAGATGCTCCTTTCTCAGCTACAACCTTAATTTCTGATGCAGGGTCTACCTTTTCTATTCCATGAATGAGGTAATCAGTATAGGTAGCTATCCCGCACTGCTGAGGAAGATAGGTTGACACATATGCGATTTTCATCTCTTCCCTTTTCCCGACTCTCAGGGATGTCGGCTAATCCCCACCCAGTTTCGTTTTCTGGAGTCGGTATTATAATTATCTAACTCTCTAATCTTGTTTTTTATAAAAGAGTTAAGTTTTGGATTACGATAGTTAAACTTAGCAACTATCCGTCGCAGGCTCTGGGGCAGCCTTTTTAGACCCCATAAGCATCTTTCTTCTGTCTGTTCAAGATTATGTCGGATATGATAAAAGGGCAAACCAACATGAAAAAATGAAATGCTATCGGCATTTTTTAATACATCAGCAAGTTTTGTCCCTCCGTTTTCACGATGTCTTACAAGAAAAAACACCTTCTCAATCATTGCTTTATTCATATTGTGCTCTTTCATTATTTCTCTCATAATTTTGGCACTATTTAAGGCATGCGCATCTTTAAATTCATAATAACTCTGGTAATCTTTACGCTTAACTTTCCGTTCTTCGATAGCTCTTTCTATATCATGGCCCAAAGTTGCAATTTGCAGTGTCTCGTTAGCATCAGGTTTTAATCTACGCAGCCATTCCAATGTGTTTTTAGCATGTATTGGGTCTTCGGGTACCGAAGATTTATTAATTATTCTTATTGTTCTATTTTTTACGGTTGCTATTTTATTCATTTTTATAAAGAACGATTATTCTCCTGACATTTTCTATATTCGTTAGAAAAGCTATTGCCAGCAAGATAAAAAATGGTTGGTTGATTAAACAACCCAGAAATAGAATAAATATCCGCACGTCACGCCCGCTTCTCCAGTAAGCTTTTTCTTTGAGTTTTTCCTTCATTAACCCATCATATTTATCGGCTGTATAGCTATTCATAAACGTACCGATAATGGCAAGGAAACCGACGACCAGGGTTAACCAATCAGCATCAGAAGCGTAAACGTACCAAGTCAGTCCAAAAAGAAGAAATGCATCGGCATAGCGGTCTAATACTGCATCAAACCATCCTCCGAAATCGGTTTTTTGAAATTTTACCCGGGCTATTTCTCCGTCACAGCCATCAATAACAGATGCTCCTTGTGCCAGTACTCCTCCAATAACTAAATTAATATATCCTCCTAAAAAGAAAAAAAAAGCGCCCAGCATAGCAAGGATAAAGGAAAAAAACGACATAAAGTTTGGAGTAATATTAGTTTTTACAAGATACTTTGAAATCCTAATTGATATGGGTCTGTTTAAGTATCTTGATACAGGTCCATCAGAGGTCTTTTTCAAAGTATCCAAAAGCTTGTTTTCCGCTTTTTTAAATGTCTTCTCATCATCCACATCAATCCAGTAATCATCTTTAATATTAAATGTTTTAGCCTTTCCCTTATTGGCTAGTACCCTTATTCCCCCTGAAAGGGAGCTATCGCCACTCTTTAAACTTTCTTCGATGGCGCTGAATATTGCCGGAGAACAAAGAAAAATCCCTGTATCATAAGCGTTATATTTCTTGATATTCTTTCCTATATCTAAAATCCTGTTGTCTTCGACAAGAACTTTGCTAACATCATTAACATCAGCAAGCTTATTGGTTTTAATGTTATAATCTACAGCCAGCATAACTTCGCCATCGGCTATTCTTTCATTCTTTAGTTTTACCAGTATCGATTCGTCAAAGATATGATCCCCCATCAAAAGAATAAAATTCTCATTTAATAGTTTTTTTGCTTTAAGAACTGATAAACCATTTTCCCTTTCCCATTCTTCATTTGTGATATGGCTTATATTTATATTTCTCCTCTGGCTAAATTTGTTAAGATATTTCCTTACCTTCTCCCCGTTGTATCCTGTTACCACATAGAAATCAGTAAGACCACTCTTCTTTGCGGTTAATATCACCCGTTCGATAAAGGATAATCCCAGGAGAGGAATAAGGGGTTTTGCATCGCCCAAAGTTTTTAATCTTTTTCCTCGTCCAGCAGCGATGAGCAGGCATTTCATCTTAATTCTCCCTCTTTCCGGCAATAAATTCCTCAGTCATCCTATACGCCTCATCATCAGTAAACTGTTGCGGTGGATGTTTCATGAAGTATGCAGAAGGTGAATACAAAACACCTCCCTGCCCTCTCTTAAAAGCCAGCTTACAACACCTAATCGCATCTATTGCCACCCCTGCAGAGTTGGGAGAATCTTCAACAGAAAGCCGCAATTCGAGGTTCATGGGAACATCGCCGAAAAGTTTACCTTCCATCCTGATAAAGCAAACCTTGTTGTCTTTCTGCCAGGGCACCCAATCACTGGGCCCAATATGTATATTTTCGTATTCCAGCCTTTCAGCAAGAACCGACTGTACCGCCTCGGTTTTTGACCTCTTTTTTGAGGCAAGTCTATCTCTGTTAAGCATGTTGAGGAAATCAGTATTGCCCCCTGTATTTAGCTGGTAAGTTCTTTCTAATTTTACTCCTCTTTTCTTGAACAAATCGGATAATGTTCTATGGGTGATAGTGGCACCAAGCTGGGCTTTTACATCATCACCTATTATCGGTATACCTTTTTCTTTAAATTTATTTGCCCACTCAGGATCGCTGGCTATAAAGACAGGTATATTATTTATAAATGCCATACCTGATTTAAGGGCGCAATCGGCATAGAGCCTTGTAGTTTCTTCAGAACCTACTGGAAGATAATTTAAAAGCATCTCTACCCCTGATTCTTTTAATACATTGATTATATTTTCTTTAGATGTTTCTTTTTCATCACTTAAAATGAATGTATACTTATCGTCATAATCTTTCATGTGGTTTGCAAAACCATCGAGTATTTTCCCCATTTTCACTTTCACATTTGCTTTAGGTACATTATTGCAAAATACTGTCGTACAGTTTGGAAGTTTAAATATAGCCTCAGACACATCCTTTCCCACTTTTCTTTTATCAATGTCAAAAGCAGCCACCACTTCGATATCGTATGGTTTGTAACCACCGATGTCCCAGTGCATTAATCCAATAGCTTCTTTGCTATTTTTATTTTTATAGTACTCAATACCCTGGAGTAACGAACTTGCGCAGTTACCAACTCCTACAATCCCTATTTTGATTTTGTCCATAAACAATTACCTCCTGTTTATTGTGTTCTGTAGACACCAAAATTTCACATAACGTCTGGACATTTACGAACCCCGATTCATCGTGGTTAGGCGAAGTGAATTCAGCTATAAGTCTGATACTTCTTTCTCTTGTTGTTTAAAATTCCCCCTAAGGAAAAAATAACTATCAGTTTAACCAGATAACGGAACTTTATTATGTGAGCAGTGAATATCTTCTTTGTTATCCTTAGCATAGCAGGAAAATTATAGTAGCTTCTACTTATACGATGTCTAATAGACCTCAATATTTCTAAGGGGTATTCTTCAGAACATATTATATTGCCCTCACCCACATAATACCCTCTGGACCTGGCGATGAATTCATTTAGAGGTGAATATTTCTCTGTCCTCAATAGACTGAGATTGATAGTATCCAATTTAAGCCTTTTAGCAAAAGGGGCAATCTCCAACATTTCTGACTCGCTCTCTCCTATACAGCCAACAATAAAATAGCCATGATTATAAAAATTTATCTTCCTGATCTCAGAAAAAGCCCTCTCAGCTAAAGCAACATCAAATCCTTTTTGCATTGTTTTTAAGGTTTTGTCTTGGGCTGATTCAATTCCTATTGAAAGTATCTTAAAGCCGGCTTGGAACATCTTCTTTAAGATTTGTGGGTACTTATAAATCTCAAGCCTTAAGGCAACCACAAATATCTTTTTAATACCTTCGGCAATTATCAAATTACAAATCTCTTCGACCCTGTTCATATCTGCAGCAAAATTGTCATCTACTACAAAGATGAACTCAGCATCAATAGTCTTTAACTCTTCAACAACAGAGCGCGCTGATCTTCCATTCCAACTTCTTTTCTGTCCTAAGGGATTATTAGTAAAAGTGCAGAATTTACAATTATAAGGACAACCCCTGGAGGTTGAAATAAAGTCCATGTTTAGACCTAGGTCGATATTTTTATATAAAAGCCTATAATTAACCCGCCTCATCTTTCTATTAGGATAGACAGCGTCGTTCAACGAAGAAAGGTCACGAGTTTTATTATGAATAATTCTGCCACCTTCACGGTAGGAAATGCCGCTAATCTCCCTAAGAGGAAGGCCTGAGGCTATATCCCAAATAATCTCCTCTCCATCTCCTCTAGCAATAATATCTATATTAGAAGCTGCTGCAAAAAGCTCCTCTACAGAAACCGTGGCATATCTTCCTCCCACAATGACCTTAATATTAGAAGGAATCCGGGTAATAATGTTTATAGCAGCCTCTCGTTGGTAATCCCAGTTTACAGACAAGCAGACTAAGTCTATGTTGTCATCTTCAATAAAATCATCCAGATTCAGCTCAAACCTCATATCAATAAGTGTGACTTTCTCAACTAAACCCTCTAAGACAGTGGCAATATATTCCAACCCAATAGGAGGACAATATTTTTTCTCTGGAATTCCTTTCTGATGTGGATAAACACATAATACATTCTTATAGTAGGACATTCTATCTCTACCTATATTTTTTAACTGGCACGACTGATGTATAAAAATGGTCGCTGTCCCTATTTTGTCCCTATTTTTTCATTTTCATGGTCGGGGCGGTCGGATTCGAACCGACGACCCCTGGCTCCCAAAGCCAGTGCTCTAAACCAAACTGAGCCACGCCCCGCCTAAACAATTTATTTTATCACCTATTCTCATATTCTGTCAATGAGATTATCGCGAAACAAGTTTCGCTACTCCAGAAGACTCTGGAGTAAAAAGAAAAGCAAAGCTGACACTTTGCTGCTACAAATTATTAATTATTTCTTTAATTTTGCCGAGAGCTTGTGCTCGATGGCTTATCCTGTTTTTAAACTCTTCTCCCAGCTCGGCAAAGGTTTTGTCGTATTCTGGTAAAAGAAACAGGGGGTCGTAGCCAAAACCACTCTTTCCCTTCATTTCAAAAGCAATTATCCCTTCACATACACCCTCACAAGTTACCACTCCACCCTCGGGCCTGGCTAAAGCAGCCACGCATCTGAATTTGGCTCTTCTCTCTCCCAGAGACAGTTTCTCCATAACTTTCAACAGTTTCTTATTATTATCTTCATAGGTACAGTTATCGCCAGCAAACCGCGCTGAATGTACACCCGGAGCTCCGCTTAAAGCCTCTACTTCTAAACCAGTATCTTCAGCCAGAGAGAACTTTTTCGTATACTGCGAAACTACCAGCGCCTTCTTCTTAGCATTTGATTCCAGGGTCTCTCCATCCTCCACCACCTTAGGGCACCCGGGAAAATCGTCCAAAGAGAGCAAACTGGCATTGATACCATTGAGCATCTTCTTAATCTCTCTAATCTTGTCCCGATTTCGAGTGGCAAGCACAATTTCTAACATAAATATCTTTCGCTACTTTAAATCTCCCAGAATTTCTTTTTCCATCGTTATCAATTCCGTAATGCCTTTACTGACAAGCCCCAGCATCTCCAGTAGCTTCTTTTCAGAAAAGGTGGCCTCTTCACCAGTAGCTTGAACTTCCACGAGGTCTCCCTTTCCGGTCATAACCACATTCATATCTACTTCAGCAGAACTGTCTTCCTGAAAAGTTAGATCTAAAAGCATCTCTCCTTTAACAATCCCCACGCTGGTAGCAGCCAGGTAGTCTTTTACCGGAAAGGAAGCAATCTTCTTATCCCTTTTCAACTTTCGTATTGCATCGACCAGAGCAATGAAGCCTCCGGTTATGGCAGCTGTGCGCGTGCCGCCATCAGCCTGCAAGACATCGCAATCGATAATTATTGTCCGCTCTCCCAGCAATTTTAAATCGACAACAGCGCGCAGGGAGCGACCTATAAGCCTCTGAATCTCCTGGGTGCGTCCGGACAACCTGAACCTTTCCCTTTCTGAGCGTGTGTCTGTGGCTCTGGGCAACATC